>NZ_JBWKNG010000021.1:0-127286 GCF_059415465.1 Pseudomonas sp. GW821-FHT10C09 | reverse complement strand
CCAATGGCCAAGGCCGCCAAGGAACAACTTTCGCAAGATGAACTGACGGTCACCGCGGATGCGGGCTACTCCAATGGCAAGCAGTTCCAGGCCTGTGAGGATGAGAACATCACGGCTTATGTACCTGTGGCGCGATCAATCAACTCCAGCGGCAAGGAACAGGTGTTTTTCGACCGAACAGCATTTGCCTACGATGCGTCGCAAGATCGATATCAATGCCCAGCCGGAAAATGGCTGATCTTTAAACAGATCAGCAAGAAAGGCCGCATCTACCAGGCGGCAGTCAGCGACTGCGCAAGCTGCCCGTTAAAAGCGCAATGCACCGACGCCCAACGCCGATACATCTCACGCCACCTGCACGAAAAGGCATTCGAACGAATGGAACAGCGAATGCAGGCGCATCCCGAAATGATGGTCAGCCGAAGATCCATCGTCGAGCATCCCTTCGGCAACCTTAAACAGTGGTTATTTGGCAACGCTCGCTTCTTGCTGCGACAGCTCGAAGGGACGAGAGCCGAAATGGCTTTGGCGGTGAACGCCTATAACCTGAAAAGAGCGATTAACGTGCTGGGCGCACGTCAGTTGATGGGCTGAAAAGCCTTTTTTCGTCTGCTGTGAGCACAAAAGCAAACGCCCCGAACAAGTCGGGGCGTTTGCTGGAACCACCATCAGTGTGTTTTCACACAGCCTGGAAAGGCGGGTTTTTTATGACGGAAATTTTTGACCTGGATACCGTCTGGCGTAAGGCGCTTGAAATGTCACTTATAGTGGACATAATGAGAATATCCTCTAAAAAAGTCCTATATGGGTGACATTCATGCTCTTGCACAATCCCTCTGTGTTTGGTGAAAGAGTCCGCCAGTTGCGACGCGCCAAAGGCTATAGCCAGGCAATACTCGCGCACAGGGCACAATGCAGCCGTAAAACCATCATTGACCTTGAGGCCGGTGAAAATGTCGCGCTTTACACTGTGTTCAGGGTGCTATCAGCGCTGGGCATGGCGCTTGAAATTGTTGATAACAGAATTGACCTCAAATCCCTTGCTGATCTGGTAGAGCACGATGAGTAAGGTCAAGCTGCTCAACGTCATGACACCGCAGGGCTTTTCGGGCGAGCTGTCCAAGGGGTCACAGTTTTCGTTTGCCTACCAATCCGCCGATGCTCCCAGGGAAGTCTCACTGGTCATGCCCTATGACCCGACGCCTTCGGTCAGCAACGTACTACATCCAATATTCGATATGAACGTGCCAGAAGGGTTTCTGGCGGACCAGATCAAGCGCCGGATGGCCAAGCATATGCAAGTGGATGAAATGCGCCTGTTGTCGGTCATCGGGGGAAATCAGATCGGACGTCTCAGTTATCAAAATCCTGCTGACGCCCCCGTGTCCGTTCGTGCTCAGGTCGGGCTACAGGAAATTCTGTCGGCGGACGCCTCGCAAGGTGTTTTCGAGTTTCTCGTAGACACCTACTTCGAGTCGGGCATTTCGGGGGTGCAGCCTAAGGTATTAGTGCCCGATCTGGATAAGCTCACCGGCACTCGAAAAACCATGCTCAGCTCCGACCTGATTGTTAAGTCGGGAGCAGACGAGTATGCGCACCTCGCTCAAAACGAGTTTCTCTGCCTGGAAGCTGCTCGTCTTGCAGGGCTCGAAACGCCGCCATTCTGGCTTTCTGAAAACGGTGATCTATTTGTGATGGAGCGATTCGACCTGACCACTTCCGGTCGGCTCGGTTTTGAAGACATGGCCGTTCTTTTAGGGCTCCACAAGGATCCCCATGACAACTACAAGTACTCCCAAAGCTACGAAACCCTTACCGCCGTGATTGGCCAGCTCTGCCGACATGGCGATCCGATACGTGAACTGGAGCGTTTTTACTCTTCGGTTTGTCTGTCGGTCATGGTGCGCAACGGAGACGCACACTTGAAGAATTTCGGGGTGATTTACACTCATCCTGATGCGCCTGAAACGGTGCAATTGGCGCCGGTCTTCGATGTCACGACAACGACCGTCTATGAAAACTACAACCCCAAATCCGGTCGCTCATTGGTAGACCGTACCTTGGCCATCAAGATGAACAAAGTGAAAAGCTACCCGGATCGTCAGCAATTGATTGAGTTCGGTCGAAAACACTGCGCGGTGGATAGGCCGGCCTTGATCATTGAGCGAATTGCCGAGGCGATGACTCAAGCGTTGGCGGCTAATCGGAGTCGTGTTGATGGAGAGCTGTTTGCGGATATGCAGCGTGAATGGGATGCGGGGCGGGTGGCGGCGCGCAATGACACGGTTGCGTCGGGGCTGAGGCGTAAACCTGTTGGTAAGGGGAGCATTTGATTGTCGGTCGGGCGCGATCAAGCCGATCTCGCTGGAAGGCATGTATCAGCGTTACTTGATGGGTGAGTCTTAAGGACGGCGTTGAGGCGTTCGCTGACGCAGTTGTGGAGTTCGCGTAGCGGGGCGTCGCTGTCGATGAGAAGGACGGGATAGTCGGTGGCCAGTTGGGACATTGGAGTGAAGCGGCGTGGCGGTTTGTTCATTGTCATAAGTAAATCTTCCTTGAATCTTGAAGGAGAGTTACCCGTATCGAAGGGCTGCGAAACCCTGTCGCCAACAATGTCAGCGACAGGCCAACTTTAGGCAGCAATTTCGGCATTCACAACCGGGCTGTAGGACGTGTATGCGGTCATTGTGGCGAGGGAGCTTGCTCCCGTTCGGCGGCGCAGGCGCCGTAAATCGGGGTGTGGTGTGTCTGAGGGAATCTGGTGGCAGGATTTGGGGCTACTTCGTAGCCCACGGGAGCAAGCTCCCTCGCCACACTCGGAGGCGTCCTACGCGTTGCTCGACAGCTGCTACAGAGGCTGCGGTGTTTTTACTTGTCGTGATCGATATCCAGCTTGCTGAATGTCACTTTGCCGCCTTCGCTGGTGTACCCGGTGTGGTCTTGCACGTAAACCCCGGCCTTGAAATACAGCGGCTTGTCGCGCCACGTCGCACTGATGTTGGTGTCCCACTGGTAGCCGGCCGCGCTGATGCCCAACGCACCGCCGGGGCTCAGGTGGATGAGGTAGGAAAACTCCTGGTCCATCTTCACGCCGGTGGCAATGGTAATTACCCGACCTTCACCGTCATCCGGATGCATGCGTACTTTGGCAACGATGTTGCCGGTGGCGGTGCTGGTCTTGTACTGATACTCAAGTTTCACCAGCGGCTTCTGGCTTTCATAAGCATGGATCTGACCAATAACGATCTTTCCAGAACTCGGCACCTGGTTCACCGCGAGGGTCGCACGAAGTAAGTTGTCGGCGTCCGGGTAGAGCCAGTTTTTCAGGGTGCCATTGCTATAGGTTTCGCGAAGTTCAGTGCGGGGATATTTGGCATTGGCCGTTTTGGAACCGGTAACCGGGGCCCAGAAAAACAAGGTGCCGGTGTCGGAGTGGAAGTATTGGTCCTTGAAGCCGTTCACCAGTTTGGCGGTTTCAACGGTATACGGCGGATTGCCAACGGGAACACTGAGGTTCCAGGTTGCGAGATCGATCATAGACAAAGCTTCCACAAATTTTTACTGCACGCACGTGCCAGAAGCTCTAGCACGCGCATCGAGGGGCGGTCTTTATAAGCGTACGAGGCCACTTTGTTAATGCCCATCCGGCAGAGATTTGGCGTCAACGTCCTGTCGAAAGGCCATCTTTCCCGGTTTTCGGGGCTCTCAGGACCGACCGTTAGTCGGCAAATGAACGCGTTAGTTAAATGATGGCGCTCTGATGGCTTCTGCTTTTGTGGATCCAGGTCTAGAGTGTGGCGTTAGTATTTGTCCGGTTTTCACGAGAAGCCGGCCTGACGTCCCCGAACAAGAGAAGCAGCATGGAATGCGCGCAACCCACGCCAGCCGAAGGCAACTCGATCCTTTTAATCGTCGATGATTACCCTGAAAACCTGATCAGCATGCGCGCGTTGCTCCAGCGCCAGGACTGGCAGGTGATGACCGCTGCCTCCGGCTTTGAAGCGCTAAACCTTTTGCTCGAACACGATGTCGACCTGGTGTTGCTCGATGTGCAAATGCCGGGCATGGACGGTTTTGAAGTCGCGCGCCTGATGCGCGGCAGCCAGCGGACCCGCCTCACACCGATCATTTTCCTCACCGCTAACGAGCAATCCCCGGACGCTGTGATCAAGGGCTATGCCAGCGGCGCGGTGGATTACCTGTTCAAGCCGTTCGATCCGCAAATTCTCAAGCCCAAAGTCCAGGCCCTGCTGGAACACCAGCGCAATCGCCGTTCGTTGCAGCGCCTGAGCCACGACCTGGAAGTCGCGCGCGCGTTCAATGCTTCGGTGCTGGAGAACGCGGCCGAAGGCATTTTGGTGGTGAGTGAGGACGGGGTGATCCGTTTTGCCAACCCGGCGATGTCGCGGCTGCTGAATGCGACGGTGCAAGAGCTGCAAGGCAAGGATTTCCTGGATTTCCTGCAAAAACCACACATCCCGGTCTGGCTGGAATCCGAGATCTATACCGGCTACAAGCGCGGCGAAACCTTGCGCCTGCACGACGCGCTGTTGCGCACGGCGCCCGGTCAGCAGGTGCCGGTGGCGCTGTCATGTGCGCCATTGCCCGCGGAACAGCACGCGATGGTGGTGACGGTGCTGGACATGTCGGTGGTGCGCCACCTGCATCAGCAACTGGAATTCCAGGCTGTGACCGATCCATTGACCGGTTTGCTTAATCGTCGAGGCTTCTACCAGACCGTTGAAAACCTGTTGCTGCGCGGTGAACGCGCCGACAGTGTCTGGGTGCTGCTGTACCTCGACCTCGACGGCTTCAAGCGGGTGAATGATTCCCTCGGCCACGATGCCGGCGACCGCGTGCTGCGTTGGGTGTCCGAGCAGTTGAAGGCCTGCTTGCGGTCGTTCGACATTCTGGCGCGCATGGGCGGCGATGAATTTACGGCGCTGCTGGACCTGGAGTTTCCCGAGCAGGCGGCGAAGATTGCGGAAAAACTCATCGAGCGGGTATCGATCTGTCAGCAGATTGATGGCCTGGAAATCACCTTGGGCGCCAGCATCGGGATTGCGACGTTTCCGGATTGTGGGGCCAACCTCGACGGTTTGTTGCGCGCCTCGGACATTGCGATGTACGAAGCCAAGCGCGCGGGCCGTCAGCAGTATCGTTTCTACGATCACGAGATGAATGGCCGGGCGCGTTCGCGGCTGATGCTCGAAGAGAGTGTGCGCACGGCCATCGAAAACCGTGATTTCAATTTGGTCTACCAACCCCAAGTGTCCATCGCCAACGGGCAGATCCGTGGGTTCGAGGCGTTGTTGCGCTGGCAGCACCCGAGTGTCGGCGACGTCCCGCCGGGGCTGTTTTTGCCGTTGCTGGAAGAGGCGCGGCTGATCAGTCGGCTGGGCAGCTGGATTTACCAGCGTGGGGCCGGGCAGCGCAAGGCCTGGGAAACCCTGTTTGCCGAGGACCTGGTGCTCGGCATCAGTCTGAGTAGCACTCAATTCGGCATGCCCAATCTGGTCACCGAGTTGCGCCAGGTGCTGGAGCGCCATGGTCTGCAACCGCGGCATCTGGAAGTTGAGGTGACGGAAGAAGCGCTGATGCAAAACCCGGAAGAAACCCATAAGACCCTGCGTCTGTTGCGCAATCTTGGGGTGCGGGTGGCACTCGATGACTTTGGTTCCGGGCCCTGCTCGCTGGCGCATCTGCGGGACCTGGAGTTAGACACGCTCAAGCTTGACCGGCATGTGATCGCCCGGCTGCCCGAGTCCTCAAGGGATGCCGCGCTGGTGCGCACTGTGATCGACCTGTGCAAGCAATACGGAATGCTGGTGATCGCCGAAGGGGTGGAAACCGTTGCCCAGTACCAATGGCTGCAAGCGAATGGCTGTGAGTACGTGCAAGGTTTTCTGGTGGCGCGGCCGATGATGGCCGAGGACGTCGGCGACTTTGTGCGGCCGTTCGACTGGAGCGCACTGAACAGTTGAATTCGCTACACTGGCGACCTTTTCGTGATTCGTGTTGCCGCCCCAATGACCGCGTTGAAATACCTCCAGGCCTATCCTGCTGCATTGCAGGATCAAGTGCGCCAGTTGATCGCCGACGATCGGCTGGGCGAATACCTGACCAAGCGCTACCCGCAAAAGCACGGTGTTCAGAGCGACAAGGCGCTGTACACCTATGCGCTGGACCTCAAGCAGGAATACCTGCGCAATGCTCCGGCCATCGACAAAGTGCTGTTCGACAACCGTCTGGACCTCACGCATCGCGCCCTTGGCCTGCACACCACGATCTCGCGGGTGCAGGGCGGCAAGCTCAAGGCCAAGAAAGAAATTCGGGTGGCCTCGCTGTTCAAGGAAGCACCTTCCGAATTTCTGAAAATGATCGTGGTGCATGAACTGGCGCACTTTAAAGAGTCGGATCACAACAAGGCGTTCTACAAACTCTGCGAACACATGCTGCCGGGCTATCACCAGGTGGAGTTTGACCTGCGGGTGTACCTGACCTGGCGGGACATGCAATAACGGATCAACGGCCGGGAGTGTTTGAATGGAAGTCAGCAAGACCAAGAGCAGTTTCTATCGCCGGTTGTACGTGGCGTACTTGATCGACAGCGGGCTGGCGAGCAGCGTCCCGGCCTTGACCGAGGTGACCGGCATGCCCCGGCGCACGGCGCAGGACACGATTGCGGCGTTGGCGGACCTGGACATCATTTGCGAGTTCGAGCAGGAAGAGGGCGCGCGCAATCATGCAGGGCGTTACCGGATTCGTGAGTGGGGGGCGATTGATCGGGGGTGGATCGAGCGGAATTTGCGGCAGATCAAAGAGGTACTTGAGTACCCCTGAGTTGCTGTGGTGACAAGGCTCTCGCCTTCGCGAGCAGGCTCGCTCCCACAAGTACGGCGAAGTCCATGTGGGAGCGAGCCTGCTCGCGAAGAGGCCTTTAAGGGCGACGCATCCCGATGTGCGGAATGCCATCCTCGACATACTCCTCACCCGCCACCACAAACCCGTACTTCCCGTAATACCCCTGCAAATGCGCCTGCGCCGACAGGTAAACCGGCATATCCGGCCAATGCTTCTCAGCCTGCTTCAACGCCTGCGCCATCAGCTCATGCCCAATCCCGGCGCCGCGGGCTGCCGGGGCAACGATCACCCGGCCAATCACCACATCACCGCCCTGCAACTGCGGGTCGAGCAATCGCAAGTAACCCACCAGTCGGTTCTCGTCCCATGCCATCAAATGGCAGGTGTCACCTTCCAGGTCCTGGCCATCGATGTCTTGATAGACGCATTTCTGCTCGACGACGAACACCTCTGCGCGCAGTTGCAGAATGGCGTACAGCTGTTCCTTGCCCAAATCGCTGTGGTGTTTGCAGATCCAGTCAATTGTCATTTTCGCTTTCCTTGAACATCGTCGCTCCGATACTAAGCGTCCTGAGGATCATTGTCTTTATGGCGGGGAAATCTGTGACAAAGGCCAAAATGCCATCATTCATTTCGCGCGGTGCCGTCTTCTTTGTGTAATCTTCGATGACGCGCTGTGCAATGGCTTCAATGAGCTAATGTTGAGTACTGGCTGCCGGTACACGGGTCTTGGAGTTTGGGCTGAAAAACACGTCGGGCCACCCGCCCGCTAAGGATTTTCTAGCATGCCGCGATTGCATCGAGCTTGCGCTTTGATCGTGTTGCTGTTGCTGACACAAGGCGCGGCAGCGGAAAAGCTGCGTCTGGTTGCCGACGCCTGGCCGCCCTTTACCGACGCGACGCTGGTCAATGGCGGATTGGCGACGGACATCGTCACGACTGCGCTGGCACGCGCAGGCTATGCCAGTGATTTCGAGCAGGTGCCCTGGGCCCGAGCGTTGTTGGGCGTAGGCGAGGGGCGTTATGACGTGCTGGTCAACGCCTGGTACACCAACGATCGGACCAAGCTAGGCCAGTTTTCCGGCGAATACCTGCTGAATCGTGTGCGCTTTCTGAAGCGCAAAGATGCGCCGATCGAATACAGCAACTTGCAGCAATTGCACACCTATCCGATTGCGATCGTGCGCGGCTACGCCTATTCGCCGGAATTCGATGACGACGCGTCACTGCAGAAAGTCCCGGTGCATAACTTTTCGATGGCGGTGCGCATGGTGGCGGCGGATCGGGTCAAGTTGACCCTGGAAGATGAATACGTCGCCCGTTATTACCTGGCGCGTGAATCCTCCAAAGTGCGCAATGCGGTGGAGTTTCTGCCCAAACCGTTGAGCGAGAACAGCCTGCATATATTGGTCAGTTTGAAGAATCCGCAACATGAGCAGATCGTCGCCGGGTTTGACCGTGAGATTGCCGAGATGAAGGCGGATGGGAGTTATGAGCGTTTGATGAAGCAGCATGGGATGTGAGGTGTGGCTGATGGCCCCTTCGCGAGCAGGCTCGCTCCCACATTGATCTATGGCGTGACACAAATCCCCTGTGGGAGCGAGCCTGCTCGCGAAGTGGCCTGCCCAGCCCCCGCAAATCTCAAGTCTCGCTGGTGTCTTTGATCAAATGCGCCGCCAAGGTCCGCAGCGGCCCTAGTTGCCGACAAATCAACGCCAACTGCGTCTGCACCAGCCGCTGCCCTTCATCGATCTCGTCGGGCATCTGTTCAAGAGAATTCGCCAGGGCTTCTTCCTCATCACTCTGAATCGCCACCGGCGTTTTGCTCGCCAGGCCTTGGGCGATCTCATCGATGCTCGCCGCCAGGCTCACGCCGGCACCCTCGATCAATTGCTCGCGTACATCCGCCGGTAGCGCCGTTTCACGGTGCGCCCCCAGCCCGGACAAATAGCTGAGCAAGGTGTGCGACAGCACCAGAAAACGAAACCCGACATCCGCTTCTTTCCGGAAGTGCCCAGGCTCCATGAGCATGTTGGCCAGCGTCGTCGACAGCGCCGCGTCGGCGTTGTGCGCGTTGCGTCGAGCCAGGCGATACGCCAGGTCGTCGCTTTTGCCGGCGGCGTATTGCTGCATGATCTGACGCAGGTAAATGCTGTTGCAGGTCAGGGTGTTGGCCAGCACTTTGTTCAGGCGTCGGCCCTGCCAGTCCGGCAGGAACAGGAACACCGCCAGCCCGGCGATAAGGCTGCCGAGCAAGGTATCGAGCAGTCGCGGCAGGAACAGCCCGTAGCCGTCGCCGACCTGGTTGAAACAGAACAGCACCATCAAGGTGATCGCGGCCGTGGCCAAGGTGTAGCGGGTGGTGCGGTTGATAAAGAACACCACGCCGGCGGCGATGGCGAAGCACGACTGGATCAACGGATTCGGGAACAGATCGAACAGCGCCCACGCCAGGGTCAGGCCTATCGCCGTGCCGATGATCCGCTGGCCGAGTTTGCGTCGGGTCGCGCCGTAATTTGGCTGGCACACGAACAGCGTGGTCAGGATGATCCAGTAGCCTTGGGACGGGTGAATCAAATGCACCATGCCGTAGCCGATGCTCAGCGCCAGGGGCAAACGCAGTGCATGGCGGAACAGCAGCGATGTCGGCGTCAGTTGCGTGCGCAAGCGCATCCACACATCTTTAAGGCTGCGCGGCGAACGGTCGAGCAGGCTGCTGTCGGTGGCATCGGCCAGGGCGTCCGGGTTGCTGGCATCGCTGAGCAAACGGTCGAGTGTCGAGAGGTTGGCCGTGAGTGCTCGCAGCGAGCGCAACAGGCCGCGCCAGGCCGGATTGCTCTGGATGCGCAGGTGTTCGATGGAGGCATTCAGGTCGCCCAACGCTTCGGCGAAGCTTGCGTCGTAGATGAACGGCTGACGCATCTGGATCGACTCGGCCAAGGCGCGACACGCCTTGCCTTGCTGACGCAGCAGGCGCTGACAGCGGAACAGCACGTCGCTGTGGAAAAACGCCTCGGCGAGTGCGTTGTAGGGGTAATGCGACGAACTGGCGCGCTCGTGGATGTCCTGGGCGAGGAAGTACAGCTTCAGGTAGCGGCTGACTTTCGAGCCTGGCCGCCCGTTGCCGACCCGGTGCAAGATGATTTCCTTGGCCGCGTTCAACGCCGCCACCACACGGCCGTTCTGTTGGGCCAGTTCCAGGCGCCGCGCTTCCACGTCCATCTGCCGGATCGGCTCGAACAGCGACGATTTCAGCTTCAGGTAGAAACCCAACTCGCGAAACAATCGCGCCAGGCTCTGCTGCACCGGCTGGTTGGAAAACATCGCTTGCCACAGTACCGACAGCAAACCGTACCAGGCCGCACCGGCCACCAGCAGCACCGGTTCGTGCCAGAAATCGGTGACGGCGCCGCCGCGCTGGTCCACGCCGATCATGGTGTAGACCGACAGAATCAGCGTCGCCGAGGCAATCGCGCCATAGCGTTCGCCAAGGGCGCCGAGCATGGTCAGGCCAAAGCTGGCGAGGGCCAGGGCGACGATGAAGATGTAAGGGTAGGGGAACAGCAGTTCGACGGAGAACGCGGCGACGCTGAAACACACCAGTGTCACGGCAAGCGCATTGAGGCGGCCCTGCCAACTGTCGTCGGTTTCGGCCAGGGCGCTGGCGATGATCCCTAGGAACAACGGGATCAGCAGGCCCATTTCATCCTGATACCAACAGACCGCCATGCTGCCGGTCAGGGCAATGAACACCCGCACGCTGTAGCTGAATTTATCCAGCGCCCAGAGGCGACGCAGAGACTGACTGAGAGGAGTCGATGACATGAAGTGCGAAGGCCTTCCGAGGCAATGACGCTAAATTGAGCCAGTAATGACGCCGATGCAATGGCGTCGATCACATCTGACAGCAAAATCTGTTCCCTTGAGCTTTGCGCGGTTACAAATGTGGGAGCGAGCCTGCTCGCGAATGCGGTCTTTCAGCCGCCATTCATATCGACTGAACTATCGCTTTCGCGAGCAGGCTCGCTCCCACATTTTATTTGTGTACACCCATTGATCAGACGTACTGCGCGGCGGCGTAGCCGGAGGCCCAGGCCCACTGGAAGTTGAAGCCACCCAGATGCCCGGTCACGTCGAGCACTTCGCCGATGAAGTACAGGCCAGGGCTTTTCAGCGATTCCATGGTCTTGGACGATACTTCGTGGGTGTCGACTCCGCCCAGGGTCACTTCCGCCGTGCGATAGCCTTCAGTGCCGGCCGGCACTACTTTCCAGCTCGCCAGTTTTTCAGCGATGTCGGCAATTTCCGCGTGGGTGTACTGCTTCATCGGTTTGGACACGAACCAGTTGTCCGCCAGCAGGTTGGCCATCTTCTTGGTGAAGATTTCCCCCAGCAGGGTTTTAAGTTCGCTGTTCGGGCGTTCGGCCTGCTGCTCTTGCAGCCACTCATGCGCGTTGTGATCCGGCATCAGGTTGATCTCGACCGTGTCGCCGGATTCCCAGAACGAAGAAATCTGCAAAATCGCCGGGCCGCTGAGGCCGCGGTGAGTGAACAGAATGTTCTCGCGGAAACTCTGCTCGTTGCAGCTCACCAGACAGTCCACCGACGTACCGGACAGTTCGGTGCAAAGCTCTTTCAACTGATCGGTGATGGTGAACGGCACGAGGCCGGCGCGGGTTGGCAGCAGTTCATGACCGAATTGCCTGGCAACCTGATAACCGAAACCGGTCGCGCCCAGTGTCGGAATCGACAGTCCGCCCGTGGCGATCACCAAAGACTCACAGGTGATCTGGCCCATCGTGGTGTCCAGCAGATAACCGCTTGAGAGTTTTTCGATGGTCTGGATCGAGGTGTCCAGGTGCAGGCTCACGCCGACCTGATCGCACTCGTTGAGCAGCATCTCGAGGATGTCGCTGGATTTGTTATCGCAGAACAATTGCCCGAGCTTCTTCTCGTGATACGGCACGCCGTGCTTGGCGACCATCCCGATGAAATCCCACTGGGTGTAGCGTGCCAGTGCGGATTTGCAGAAATGTTCATTCTGCGAGAGGAAATTGCCAGGTTCGGTGTACATGTTGGTGAAATTGCAGCGGCCACCGCCCGACATCAGGATTTTCTTGCCGGCCTTGTTCGCATGGTCGAGCAACATCACCTTGCGCCCACGCCCGGCGGCGGTCAGCGCACACATCAACCCTGCGGCGCCAGCGCCAATGATCACGACTTCGGTAGAGCGCAAAACGGTGTCCTCTTGGTGTGTCACCACAAAACTAACTGTGGGAGCGAGCCTGCTCGCGAAAGCGGTGTGTCAGTCAGCCTATAAGCCAACTGACAGATTGCATTCGCGAGCAGGCTCGCTCCCACAGGGGAAATGCGTTGTTCTTACAGGATACGAACGCGCAGCGAACGGCCTTTGATCTTGCCGTCGTTCAGGCGCTGCAAGGCTTGCTTGGCGATCCCGCGTTCCACGGCCACATACGCCTGGAAATCGAAAATCGCGATCTTGCCGACCTGGGCGCCCGGAATACCGGCATCGCCGGTCAGTGCGCCGAGGATATCGCCCGGACGAACCTTGTCTTTACGGCCAGCGCCGATGCACAACGTGCTCATGACCGGCAGCAGCGGGCCACCGCCCTGGGACGTCAGGTTGTCTACCAGATCCCAAGTCAACGGCGTCTGCTGGAGGTGTTCGATGGCTTGGGCGCGCTGCGCTTCGGGCGGTGCAACAAGGCTGATCGCAATGCCTTTCTCGCCAGCGCGGCCGGTACGGCCGACACGGTGGATGTGAATTTCCGAATCACGGGCCAGTTCGACGTTGATCACCATGTCCAGCGAGTCGATGTCCAGACCGCGAGCGGCGACATCGGTGGCCACCAGGACCGAAGTGCTGCGGTTGGCGAACATCGCCAGCACCTGGTCACGGTCACGCTGTTCCAGATCGCCATGCAGGCCGACGGCGGAGATGCCTTTGGCGGTCAGGTGATCGACGGTTTCCTGAACCTGTTGCTTGGTGTAGCAGAAGGCAACGCAGGACGCCGGGCGGAAGTGGCCCAGGACCTTGGTCACGACGCTCATGCGCTCTTCTGGGGAGATTTCGTAGAAGCGCTGCTCAATCTGAGTGTCGTCGTGGAACGCCTCGGCCTTCACGATCTGAGGGTTGCGCATGAACTTCGCGGCGAGTTGCTTGATGCCCGACGGGTACGTGGCCGAGAACAACAGGGTCTGGCGACGCTCCGGGGTCTGGGCAATGATTTCTTCGATGGAGTCGTAGAAACCCATGTCGAGCATGCGGTCGGCTTCGTCGAGGATCAGCGTGTTCAGGCCATGGAGGATCAGCGAACCCTTGCGCAGGTGCTGCTGAATGCGGCCCGGGGTGCCGACGATGATGTGCGCGCCGTGTTCCAGCGAGCCGATCTGCGGGCCGAAGGACACGCCACCGCACAAGGTCAGGATCTTGATGTTGTCTTCGGCACGGGCCAGACGACGGAGTTCCTTGGCAACCTGGTCCGCGAGCTCGCGAGTGGGGCAGATGACCAGTGCCTGGCAACCGAAGAAGCGCGGATTGATCGGGTTCAGCAGGCCGATCCCGAAGGCGGCGGTCTTGCCGCTGCCGGTCTTGGCCTGGGCGATCAGGTCCATCCCCTTGAGGATCACCGGCAAGCTTTGCGCCTGGATCGGCGTCATCTGGGCATAACCGAGGGAGTCGAGGTTAGCCAGCATGGCGGCGGACAGCGGCAAAGTATTAAAAGCGGTGGCGATGGTGGTCACGGGACTGGCCTGCAAAACAAAATGTCGCGCAGTGTATCAGTCCCGGGGCCATTCGCCCGGAGTTTCCAGACGAGAAGTCGCCGAGCGCAGGCAGTTATCGTCTGGAAACTAAGGCTCGATGTGTTCTTCCGGGCTCCTGACGCGCCGTCCGTCTTCCTTCGAGAGCTGCGAAAAGATCGTGGCGGCCAGCATGGCCATGATTCCGACGGTGACAAACGTCAGCTGGAACGCGCCCAACACGGTTTCCACGCCATCGTTGCCGATCTCGGCGGTAAAGCCTCCGAGCAATGCACCGGCGCAGGCAACGCCCAGGCTCAGGGACAATTGCGCGACCACCGACAGCAGACTGTTGCCGCTGCTGGCGCTGGCGTCGTCGAGGTCGATCAGGGTGACGGTGTTCATCGCGGTAAATTGCAGCGAGTTGATCGCCCCGAGAATCGCCAGCAGGCACAACAGCAGCCAGTACGGCGTCTGCTCGCTGACCAGGCCCATGCTCGCGAGCATGATGCCCAGGGCGAGGGTGTTGCCGGTCAGTACGATGCGATAGCCCAGGCGCTCGATCAGGGGGCGCGCCACCCACTTGGCAATCATCGCCGCCGCGGCGAGCGGCAGCATGCTCATCCCCGCCTGTGACGGCGAATAACCCAGCGCCACTTGCAGCAGCAACGGCACGAGGAAGGGCAGGGCGCCGCTGCCGAGGCGGGCGAACAGGTTGCCGAGGATGCCCACGGCGAAAGTCCGGGTCTTGAACAGCGACGGCGCGAACAGCGGGTTTTCAGTATGCCCGGCGCGCAACCAGTACGCCGCGAGGCAGGCCAAGCCGGCGAACAGCAGCAGCATCACGCGCAGGTGGGGCAGGTGCAGCTCGCCCAGGCCTTCCATGGCGACGGTGATCAGAATCATCGCCGCGCCGAACAGCACAAACCCCAGGCTATCGAAACGGGTGCGCTCGGTGCCGCGCAGGTCGGGGATGAATTTCCACACGGCGTAGCAGCCGACGAGCCCGACGGGCAGGTTGATCAGGAAGATCCAGTGCCAGGTCAGGTACTCGACCATCCAGCCGCCCATGGTCGGGCCGATCAAGGGGCCGAGCAGGCCGGGGATGGTGATGAAGCCCATGATCCGCACCAGTTCCGAACGCGGGTAGGCGCGCAGCACCACGAGACGCCCGACCGGCAACATCAACGCGCCGCCCAGGCCCTGAATGATCCGGGCGCCGATCAGCAGGCTCAGGCTGGTCGACAAGGCACAGAGCAACGAGCCGAGGCTGAACAGAAGAATCGCGCCGAAGAAGATTTTCTTGGTGCCGAAACGGTCGGCGATCCAGCCCGAGGCGGGGATCAGCAAGGCGACGGTGAGCATGTAGGCGATGATCACGCCCTGCATGCGCAACGGATCTTCCGCCAGGTCCCGGGCCATGGCCGGCAGGGCGGTATTGAGGATGGTGCCGTCGAGGGACTGCATGAAAAACGCGATGGCGACGACCCACGGCACCCAGCGGGCGGTGACAGCGTCGAGAGGCAGGCGGTTGGGCATGGGACCTCTTGTGGGTTGGAGTTAATACAAGGTCATGGCTGGCACTGACTCTGTGGCGAGGGAGCTCGCTCCCGCTCGGCTGCGAAGCAGTCGTAAATCCTGAGAATGCGGTTTAACTGGTAAACCGCATGTACCGGTTTGGGGCCGCTTCGCGACCCAGCGGGAGCAAGCTCCCTCGCCACAGGGTTTTGTGTTTACAACGTAAGGGTTAGTCGGTTGATTAATGCCCCAGGCAACAACGCCGAAGCCGTCGCCCGTTGACTGTAGGTGCTCGCCGACAGCAACAACTCGCGCTCCTCGGTCAACGCCTCCAACTGCGAACCCAACAAGCTGTAGGCGCTGTCATCAAAGCGCATGGTGCTCACCGGTGCCTGAATCTCGCCGTTCTCGACCCAGAACGTCGCAAACCGCGTCATGCCGGTCATGCGTGCCCCCGGTTGGTCGGAGTAATTCAAGTACCAGAGGTTACTGATGTACAACCCCGTGCCCAATTGCTTGAGGATTTCGGCTTCAGGCAACCTCCCGGCCGCCATGTTCAATGCACTCGGCATTTCACCACCGCCCGCTCCATTGGCGGTCAAGCCGTACTCGGCCGCGCTGCGGGAACTGACCATTTGCGCGCCGGCCTTGCCTTCGACGATCAGCCCCAGGTCACTGCGGGGATAACCTTCGCCGGAGAATGCCGGGCTCAACGAGCCACTGACTTTTTCATCAATGGACACCAGCGGGCTGAACGCACTGTCCCCCGCATACAGCTTTTGCAGCGGGCTGGTCTTGCTGGCAATCGACTGTGCTGAAAATCCACCCCAGCCGAGCATTCCCATGATTTCTTCAAGGGCTGCGGGTGCAAGGTAGGCGCGGTACTGACCCGGTGCCAGCGTGCGCAATGGCCGACCGAGATACGCCAATTGCTCGCGCGCCAGGGCGAAGCGTTTGGCAAATCCTTCGCTGCTCCAGTCATGCCCGGCGTAGCTGGCTTTCACCGCTTGGCCATTTTCATGAAACAGGCTGAAGTCGAAGTTGAAACTGTTGGCCTGATGCCAGCCGAACGCGCCCGAGGAGCTGGCGAAACCGCGACTGATCGGGCCCGCCGCGTAGAAACCCACCAGGTCCAGCCCTTCGGCGGCCTGAGTGATTTCGGCGACCACTTGCTCGGTGTCCGGCAGCGGATGATCCTGCACGTTCTTGCTCTGCCAGCCGTTGTGGTTGAGCAGCAGGTACGGGTCCGGCGGCAGCAACGGCAGGGTGTCGCGCAACTGTTGCAGACCTTCGGCCAGACGTTGCACGTCCACTTCCGGGTCGCCGGCCAGCGTGATGTCGAGGTCGGCATGCCGGCCATCGTTGATCAGCTTGAGGCCGATGCTCGCTTGCTGCACCTGACCGGCCTGGCGCACCTTGGCGTGATTGAAACGCACGAAGGCCGACGACTCGGCGGCGTAGCTGAGGGTGAATTGTTCCGGCTCGCGAATGGCGTCGCGCAGCCAATTAACCAAGGCCTTGAACCCATCGGCCTGATTTTTTGAAGTACTCATCAGGCGTCTCCCCCAAACACATCCACATTGCTGAACACGCAGGCTGGCGACGCATGGCCGACGCGAATCACCTGGTTCGGCTCACCCTTGCCGCAGTTCGGCGTACCCAGCACCTTGACGGTGTTGGCGTCGCCGACGGCGCTGAGGCTTTTCCAGAACTGTGCGGAAATCGCCCGGTAGTTCGGGTTTTTGACCACGCCCTTGAGTTCGCCGTTTTCGATCAACTGCGCCCATTCGCAACCGAACTGGAACTTGTTGCGTGCATCGTCGATGGACCACGAGCGGTTGGTCGACATCATGATGCCGTGCTCGATGTTGCCGATCAGTTGCGCCAGCGGTTGATCGCCGGGCTCGATGTTGAGGTTGGCCATGCGGTCGATCGGCGGGCGGTTCCAACCACAGGCGCGGCTGTTGGCGACGCCATTCATGCCGGCGCGAAATTGCGACAGCGCGCCGCCCAACGGGCGCAGCAACACACCTTCCTTGATCAGGAATTGCTTGCTCGCGGCGGTGCCGTCGTCGTCATGGCCGTAGCTGGCGAGCTGCTCGGGGATGTCCGGGTCGAACGTCACGTTAAGCAGTTTCGAGCCGTATTGCAGGTGGCCGAAGTCTTCTGCCTTGACGAAACTGGTGCCGGCGTAATTGCGTTCATCGCCGAGGATGCGGTCCAGTTCCAGCGGGTGACCGATGGATTCGTGGATCTGCAGCATCATCTGGTCGGGCATGAGCAGCAGCTCGCGCGGGCCTTGCGGGGTGTTCGGCGCCAGCAGCAATTGCAGCGCCTGGTCGGCGACTTGCGGGCCGGCACCGATCAGGCCACAGCGGCTGATCACATCTGCGCCGCCCTGCTGGCCGAAGTTCTCGCGGCCGAGGCTGCGGGTCTGGCTGTCGCTGCCGTCATAGGCCGTGACGTCGAGGCTCGGGTAGACGAAACGCTGGGCCTGGCGCAGTTCGGCACCGGCGCTGTTGAGGTAGATCTGCTCGACGTTGGTGATGCCGATGCTCACTTGCCAGTTCACCAGCCGCTCGTCCTTGGGCACGGACGCGGATTCGGCACCGAGCAATTGGTAGCAATCGCTCAGGGACGGGAAGGGCTGGTCGAGGTTGGGCGAAAAATAGTCGGCGCGGTCGTTGGAGACGGCTTGGTCGCGCAGGTCGAGCAGCGCGTGGGGCTTGAGTCGGCGGGCTTGCTGTTCGGCGCGGTCCAGCGCTGATTGCAGGCCTTGTTGTGACAGGTCGTTGGTCGCGGCGTAGGCTTCGACGCCGTTGACGCGCACGGTCAGCATCGCACCTTCATCACGGCTCAGGCTTGGAGGTTCGGCGACATTCTTGCGCACCGACAGGTATTGGCCGGACTCGCGTACATAACGCAGCGAAAAGAATTCAGCGCCCGTGCGCAAGGCAGCGAAGCGCTGCTTGAGCTGGGGGTGGAAATCGAACATTCGGGAACCTCCTTGGAATGGAGTGGCGGTGTAGCGGTGTTGCGAAGGGGGAGGTGAAACGTTTGCGTGGCGCTAGATTAGGCCTGCGCGGGGGGTAGGATCAAGCTTGGATCGGTGTAGGAAAAGGAATGCCGAGAGTTGTGTGGTGTTTTGTAGGGCCCCTTCGCGAGCAGGCTCGCTCCCACATTGGATCTGTGTCGTTCACAAATCTAATGTGGGAGCGAGCCTGCTCGCGAAGGCGGCGCCTCGGTGTAACGGTCTTACTGAGCAGTAGCGCTCACATCCCGCAACGGCTTGCCTTTCACCGGAGCATCACCGGCTACGAAGTAAGCGGCCTTGCTGCGCGGCAGCGGCTGGCGGCCACGGATCTTGTCGGCGATTTTCTCGGCGATCATGATTGTTGGCGCGTTCAGGTTGCCAGTGGTGATGATCGGCATGATCGAGGCATCGACCACGCGCAGCCCTTGCATGCCGTGCACACGGCCTTCGCCATCAACCACGGCCATTTCGTCGGTGCCCATCTTGCACGAGCAGGACGGGTGGAACGCGGTTTCGGCGTGTTCGCGGATGAACTTGTCGAGCTGCTCATCGGTTTGCACGTCGATGCCCGGGCTGATTTCACGGCCACGGAAAGCGTCCAGCGCTGGCTGTTGCATGATTTCACGGGTCAGGCGGATGCCGTCGCGGAATTCCTGCCAGTCCTGCTCGGTGGCCATGTAGTTGAAGAGGATGCTCGGGTATTCGCGCGGGTCTTTCGACTTCGCTTGAATACGGCCACGGCTTGGCGAACGCATGGAACCCATGTGCGCCTGGAATCCGTGCTCTTTCACACCGTTGCTGCCGTTGTAGTTAATCGCGACCGGCAGGAAGTGGTACTGGATGTTCGGCCAATCGAATTCCGGACGAGTACGGATGAAACCGCCGGCTTCGAACTGGTTGCTGGCGCCGATGCCGGTGCCGTTGAACAGCCATTCGGCACCGATGGCCGGCTGGTTGTACCAGAGCAGCGATGGGTACAGCGAAACCGGTTGGGTGCAGGCGTATTGCAGGTACAGCTCAAGGTGATCCTGCAGGTTTTCGCCGACGCCTGGCAGGTCATGGACCACTGGGATGTCGAGCTTGTTCAGCAGTTCGGCCGGGCCGACACCGGAGCGTTGCAGGATCTGCGGCGACGCGATGGCGCCGGAGCACAGCAGCACTTCTTTGCGGGCGCGGGCTTCAACGCGCTCTTCAGCGGCACCGATCAGGTAACGCACGCCGACCGCACGCTTGCCTTCGAACAGGATCTTGTCGGTCAGGGCGTGGGTGACGATGGTCAGGGTCGAACGCTTCTTGGCGACGTCCAGGTAACCGCGAGCGGTGCTGGCGCGACGGCCGTTCGGCGTCACGGTACGGTCCATTGGGCCGAAGCCTTCTTGCTGGTAACCGTTGAGGTCTTCGGTGCGCGGGTAACCGGCTTGCACGCCGGCTTCAACCATGGCGTGGAACAGCGGGTTGTTGCCGGCTTTCGGCGTGGTCACGCTGACCGGACCTTCGCCGCCGTGGTAATCGTTCGGGCCGATGTCGCGGGTTTCGGCTTTGCGGAAATACGGCAGGCAGTTCAGGTAATCCCAGTCTTCCAGACCTGGCAACTTGGCCCAGTTGTCGTAGTCCATCGCGTTGCCGCGGATGTAGCACATGCCGTTGATCAGCGAGGAACCACCGAGGCCCTTGCCGCGACCGCATTCCATCCGGCGACCGTCCATGTGTGGCTCTGGATCGGTTTCGTACGCCCAATTGTAGCGACGGCCTTGCAGCGGGAACGCGAGGGCGGCCGGCATTTGCGTGCGGAAGTCGAAACGGTAGTCCGGGCCGCCGGCTTCGAGCAGCAGGACGGTGACGCCTTCGTCTTCAGTCAGACGGGTCGCCAGGGTGTTACCGGCCGAGCCGGCACCGATGATGATGTAATCGAATTCTTGGGACATTGAATGCACCCTCTTTGAAGTTGGTCAGGTCAGGCCATGGCGAGTGCTGCGCACTCGATTCGCGAGCAGGCTCGCTCCCACAAGGACAGCGCATGACCTGTGGGAGCGAGCCTGCTCGCGAAGACGGCCTCGCAGGCGAAGCAGATTCCGCCTTAGAACACCGAGGCGTAATCGCCCAGTTCGACCTGTACCGATTTGATGCGTGTGAAGTTGTTCAGCGAGCTGATGCCGTTCTCACGGCCCACACCCGACTGCTTGTAACCGCCGACCGGCATCTTCGCGTCGGACTCGCCCCAGGCGTTGATCCAGCAGATACCGGCTTCCAGTTGATGAATCACGCGGTGAGCGCGGTTCAGGTCCTTGGTGACAACCCCAGCGGCCAGGCCGAAGTCGGTGTCGTTGGCACGACGGATCACTTCTTCTTCGGTTTCGTAGGTCAGGATGCTCATCACCGGGCCGAAGATTTCTTCGCGCACGATGGTCATCTCGTCGGTGCAGTCGGTGAACACGGTCGGAGCGACGAATGCGCCTTTGGCGAATTCGCCGTCGGTCAGACGACCGCCGCCGCACAGCACGCGAGCGCCTTCTTCCTTACCTTTGGCGATGTAGCCCAGCACGCTTTCCATGTGGGCGAAGCTGACCAGAGGACCGAAGTTGGTGTTCTCGTCTTCCGGGTTGCCGACGCGGATGCGTGCAACGCGTTCAACGATCTTGGCTTCGAACGCAGCCTTCAGGTGGCTAGGTACGAACACGCGAGTGCCGTTGGTGCAGACCTGACCGGAGCTGTAGAAGTTGGCCATCATCGCGGTGTCGGCGGCGCGATCGAGGTCGGCGTCGTCGAAAATGATCAGCGGGGATTTGCCGCCCAGTTCCATGGTCACGTCTTTCAGCGACGAGGCAGAAGCGCTGGCCATGACCTTCTTGCCGGTGTCGGTGCCGCCGGTGAAGGAGATTTTTTCGATACGTGGGTGTTCGGTCAACCAGGTGCCGACTTCACGGCCGCTGCCGGTCAGTACGTTGAACACGCCAGCTGGCAAGCCTGCTTCGGTGTAGATCTCGGCCAGTTTCAGGGTCGTCAGGGAAGTGACTTCGCTAGGCTTGAAGATCATCGCGTTACCGGCCGCCAGGGCTGGTGCGGATTTCCACAGGGCGATCTGGATCGGGTAGTTCCACGCGCCGATACCGGCAACGACGCCCAGCGGCTCGCGACGGGTGTAGACGAACGAGGTGGTGCGCAGCGGAATCTGCTCGCCTTCGATAGCCGGGACCAGACCTGCGTAGTACTCCAGCACGTCAGCGCCGGTGACGATGTCGACGTATTTGGTTTCGGAGAACGATTTGCCGGTGTCCAGGGTTTCCAGGGCGGCCAGTTCATCGTTGCGCTCGCGCAGGATGTCGACGGCGCGACGCAGGATGCGCGAACGCTCCATGGCGGTCATCGCGGCCCAGATTTTCTGGCCCTTTTCGGCGCTGACGACAGCGCGTTCAACGTCTTCCTTTGTCGCGCGTTGTACTTTTGCGAGGACTTCACCGTTAGCCGGGTTGATGGCTTCGAAAGTGGCGTCGCTGCTGGCGTCACTGTAGCCGCCATCGATGTAGAGTTTTTGCAGTTCGAAACGGGCCATAAAGTCCTCGCAAGTGCATAAGTGGTTGGCGTTGACCACTGGGCGTGCCGTGTTGCGCTGGCACGCTGGTCAGTGGCGGTTCGGGGGTTGAGCGTTTTGTGTGTGCTCTAACTCACCCGCTTGGCCAGTTGGAAATCCATGTATTCGTAAGCGATCCGGTGCGCCTGCTCGGTGTCGAAAGCATCTCCCGACAGCGCGCCGCGCAACCACAAACCGTCAATCAACGCTGCCAGGCCACGGGCTGCACTGCGCGCATCATCGAGCGGCAATACGCGGCGGAACTGGCAGCACAGGTTGGAATACAGACGGTGATCGTTGATCCGCTGCAACCTGTGCAAAGACGGGTGGTGCATGCTGGTGGCCCAGAAGGCCAGCCAGGTTTTCATTGCCGGGCCATTGACCTGGCTGGCGTCGAAGTTGCCTTCGATGATCACCTGCAGATGCGCCCGCGGGCTCTCATCTGTCAGCGCCTGACGGCGTGCGGTGACGTTCTCGCTGAGGACACTCATCAGGTACTGCGCCGTGGCAGCGATCAGGCCGTTCTTGTCCTGAAAGTAATGACTGATGATGCCATTCGAGACGCCGGCCAAACGGGCGATCAGCGCAATGCTGGCGTCCCCCATGCCGACCTGATCGACGGCCAGCAATGTGGCTTCGATCAATTGCTGGCGGCGGATGGGTTGCATACCGACCTTGGGCATCTTGCACATCTCCTTAGGCCTTCCGGTGGACGTCAAACGGCTACCGGATTGAGGGCCAGTCTATTTTGTTTTGATTGAACGTTCAATCAACAAAGAATAAGATCTGCGACAAATCGTCGCTGCCTACAGGTTTTTCCTACGCGCAGTGGCGTAAAAAACGACTTCCGAAAATGCTCGAAACCTACGCGCACTGGCGCTTCCGGGGTTTCGGGCATTTTTCGGGGTGTCTTTATATCACCCGCCGGTCGGCTGCCAACTAACCGATTGGTCGGGTAGCGCGTTGCCTTGTGTTCTTCTCTCGCACTGCCTGGAGCATCTGTGCCATGAGTTCTGCCTCTCTTATAAAGACCCCACCCGATAAGGTGACGGTCAACGGTTGGGTGTTCTACACCTCTACCGCGCTGATCCTGTTGTTGACCGCCATTCTGATCATCGCCCCGCAAGAGGCCGGCAGATTGCTCGGTATTGCCCAGGCCTGGTTGTCCCGCAGCTTCGGCTGGTACTACATGGTGGTGATCGCCGCTTACCTGGTGTTCGTGGTCGGCCTGGCGTTTTCGTCTTACGGCAAGCTCAAGCTGGGCAGCAAGGACGACACTCCGGACTTCAGCTACGGCGCCTGGGCGGGGATGTTGTTCTCGTCGGGTATCGGCATTTCGCTGCTGTACTTCGGTGCTTCCGAGCCGCTGGACCACTACTTCAACCCGCCGGAGGGCGTGGCCGCGAGCAACATGGCCGCTCGTCAGGCCGTTCAGCTGACGTTCCTGCACTGGGGCCTGCATGGCTGGGCGATCTACGCATTGGTCGGTCTGGCCGTGGCGTACTTTGCCTACCGCCACAACCAGCCGCTGGCGTTGCGTTCGGCGTTGTATCCGCTGGTGGGCGAGCGTTGGGTCAAAGGCGCGGCCGGTCATGCGGTGGACGGCTTTGGCATGTTCGTGACCCTGCTGGGTCTGGTGACGAACCTGGGGATTGGTTCGTTGCAGGTGTCGTCCGGGTTGGAAAACCTGTTCGGCATGGAACACAGCAACACCAACCTGCTGATCGTGATCATCGTGATGAGCACCGTGGCGACCATCGCCGCCGTGTCCGGTGTGGAAAACGGTATCCGCCGTCTGTCCAACCTGAACATCGTGCTGTTCAGCGGCCTGCTGATTTTCGTCCTGCTGTTCGGCCCGACATTGCACCTGCTCAACGGCTTCGTGCAGAACGTCGGTGACTACCTGAACGGCGTGGTGCTGAAGACCTTCGATCTCTACGTGTACGAAGGCGACAGTGAGAAGTCCGACCGCTGGTTGGGCCTGTGGACCCTGTTCTACTGGGCCTGGTGGATTTCCTGGGCGCCATTCGTGGGCATGTTCATCGCGCGTATTTCCCGTGGTCGCACCGTGCGTGAACTGGTGGCCGGCGTGCTGCTGATTCCGCTGGGCTTTACTCTGGCGTGGCTGTCGATCTTCGGTAACTCGGCCCTGGACCTGGTGATGAACCATGGGGCGGTGGAGCTCGGGAAGACGGCGCTCGAACAGCCGTCCATGGCGATCTACCAGTTGCTTGAGCATTACCCGGCGTCGAAGGTTGTGATCGGCGTGTCGATCTTTGTCGGTTTCGTGCTGTTCCTGACCCCGGCAGATTCCGGCGCGGTGATGATGGCCAACCTTTCGTGCAAGGGCGGCAATGTCGACGAAGATGCGCCGCACTGGCTGCGGATTTTCTGGTCGGCGGTGATCACCCTGGTAACCATCGGCCTGCTGTTCGCCGGTAACTTCGAAGCCATGCAAACCATGGTGGTGCTGGCTGGTCTGCCGTTCTCGGTGGTGCTGGTGTTCTTCATGTTCGGCTTGCACAAGGCCATGCGCCAGGACGTGCAGATCGAACAGGAGCAAGCGGAGCTGGCTGCGCGCGGTCGCCGTGGTTTCAGCGAGCGTTTGACTCAGCTGGACCTGCAACCGAACCAGTCGATTGTCCAGCGTTTCATGGACAAGCAAGTCAGCCCGGCGCTGGAAGATGCGGCGGTGCAATTGCGTGGTCAGGGTCTGGATGTGCAGACGTTGCTGGGCAAGTCGAAACGCTGCATGGGCGTGCGGATCGAGATGGAAGAGGGCAACCCTTTTGTCTACGAAGTGAGCCTGGACGGCTATCTGGCGGCGGCGAGTGATGCGGCTTCGGCTGAAAGTGCTGATGAACCGCGCGCACGCTACTACCGCGCCGAGGTGTACCTGCACAACGGCAGCCAGGATTACGACTTGATGGGCTTCACCCAGGATCAGATCACCCGTGACGTGCTCGATCAGTTTGAAAGCCATCGGCAACTCCTTGGCCGTGTCTATAGCTAAACCTTGATAGGACGCGGTGTTTCGGTCTGAAGCACCGCGTTATCTTCTTCGCGAGCAGGCTCGCTCCCACATTGGAATGCATACCCCTGTGGGAGCGAGCCTGCTCGCGAAGGGGTCATCAGCTTCAAAACTGCTTTACCCGATGTCCCGATAAACAAAAACGCCGCGATCCTCTCGCGGCGTTTTTGTGTCTGCTGCCTTACCCCAGATTCTTGCCGAGCAGCGCGTGGTACAGCTCGCTGTCCCCGAGAATCCCGACCACCTTGTTGTTGTCGTGCAGCACCAGTTTGTTGCCGGTCTGATAGCGAATCTGCAGCGCATCGCGCATGCCGATGTTCGAGTCCACCAGCGTCGGCCGACGCCCCAGACCTTCCACCGCTTGCCCTGGAATCCAGTTCTGCAGGTCCAGGCTCGCGCCGTTCTGGCGTGCGCCCTTGATGGTGTTGCCTTCCGCCAGGTCCAGCCACGAATCGCCGCCCGGATCGAGGCACACCGAACCGTTGATGCGCTTGCAGTTGTCCAGCGTGCGCATCAGGCTGCGGCCGCACAACACGTTCAGCGGGTTAGTGTGCGCGACGAAGGTCCGCACGTAGTCGTCCGCCGGGTTCAGAACGATCTCTTCCGGCTTGCTGTACTGAATGATCCGGCCGTCTTTCATGATTGCGATACGGCTGCCGAGCTTCAGGGCTTCATCGAGGTCGTGACTCACAAACACGATGGTCTTGCTCAGCTTGCGTTGCAGTTCCAGCAGTTCGTCTTGCAGGCCCTGGCGGATCAGCGGGTCGAGTGCCGAGAACGGTTCGTCCATCAGCAGAATGTCGGCGTCCATCGCCAGTGCGCGGGCCAGGCCCACACGTTGCTGCATACCGCCGGAGAGCTCGTTGGGTTTCTTGTTGCGCCATTGGGTCAGGCCCACCAGCTCCAGCTTGTCATCCACCAGTGTGCGGCGTTCTTTCTCGGGGCGACCCTGCATTTCGAGGCCGAAACTGATGTTCTCGCGCACCGTCAACCAAGGCATCAGGGCGAACTTCTGGAACACCATCGCAATGCGCTTGGTGCGCATCATTTTCAGTTCTGCCGGGGTGCAGGAGGCGATGTCGATCTGCTTGCCTTCGTGCTCGACGAACAGCTTGCCGCGGCTGACGGTGTTGAGGCCGTTGATGCAACGCAGCAGGCTGGACTTGCCGGAGCCGGACAGGCCCATCAGTACGCAGATTTCACCTTTTTCGACGTCCAGGCTGGCCTTTTCCACACCAACGATCTGCCCGGTCTTTTTCAGGATCTCGTTACGGGTCATGCCTTGATCCAGCAGCTTGAGTGCCTCGCGTGGATCTTTGGAGAAGATTACGTCGACGTTATCGAAGCGAATAATGCTCATGCGTCACCCCCTACTTTGGCGTCGGGTTGTTTGCAGATACGGTCGAGCATGATCGCCAGCAATACGATCGCCAGGCCTGCTTCGAAGCCCAGGGCGATATCAGCAGTGTTCAGTGCGTTGACCACGGGTTTGCCCAGGCCGTCGGCGCCTACCAGTGCCGCGATCACCACCATCGACAGCGACAGCATGATGCACTGGGTAATGCCGGCCGCGATGCTTGGCATGGCGTGGGGCAATTCAATCCGTGAGAGCAGTTGACGTCGCGAGCAGCCAAAGGCCTTGCCAGCGTCCATCAATTCTTCCGGAACATCGCGAATGCCCAGGTAAGTCAGGCGGATAGGCGCGGCAATCGCGAACACTACCGTCGAGATCAAGCCCGGGACCACACCCAGACCGAAGAGGGTCAGGGTAGGAATGAGGTACACGAACGTCGGTACGGTCTGCATCAGATCGAGCACCGGACGCATCAGTGTGTAGAACATCGGTTTGTGCGCGGCGACGATGCCCAACGGCACGCCGATGACCACGCAGACCAGGGTGGCGAACAGCACCTGGGCGAGGGTTTCCATGGTTTCCTGCCAGTACCCCAGGTTGAGGATCAGCAGGAAGGAGGCGATGACGAAGACCGTCAGTCCCCACTTGCGTTGAATGAAGTGTGCCAGTAGCGCGATGAGGCCGATCAATGCCAGCGGGTTGAACCAGGTCAGCGCAAAAGTCACGCCGTGGATCATCGTTTCCAGTGTCACGGCGATTGCGTCGAAAGTGTTGGCGCCGTGTTGCGTCAACCATTCAACGAAGCCCGCGATGTACTGGCCTAAAGGGATTTTCTGATCAATCAGCATGGTAGTGAACGTCCGCATGCAAGGAAATAAACAGCCCGGACGGCCTAAGCCGTCCGGCGTAAGCGATTACTGCGCGAGCTTGGCTTTCACGGCCTCCAGGCCTGGTTTACCGTCAATGGTGGTCACGCCAGCGAGCCAGGTATCGAGGACCTGTGGATTCTTTTTGAGCCAGGCCTTGGCGGCCGCGTCAGGCTTCATCTTGTCGTCCAGGATGTTGCCCATCAGAGAGCTTTCCATGTCGACGTTGAATTCCAGGTTCTTCAGCAGTTGGCCGACGTTGCTGCATTCCTGGGTGTAACCCTTGCGGGTGTTGGTTGCCACGGTGGCGGCGCCGAAGTCGGGGCCGAAGAAGTCGTCACCACCGGTGAGGTACTGGATCTTGAAGCGCTTGTTCATCGGGTGCGGCGCCCAGCCGAGGAAGACCACGGCGGTGTCGCGCTTCTGCGCGCGATCGACCTGCGACAACATGCCGGCTTCGCTGGACTCGACCACTTTGAAACCAGCGTCTTTAAGGCCGAAGGCGTTCTTGTCGATCATACTCTGGATCAGACGGTTACCGTCGTTACCAGGTTCGATGCCGTAGATCTTGCCGTCGAGCTCTTTCTTGAATTTGGCGATGTCGGCGAAGTCATGCAGCCCTTTGTCGTACAGCGCTTGTGGCACGGCGAGGGTGTATTTGGCGCCGGTCAGGTTGGTGCGCACCACGTCGACGGTACCGGCATCGCGGTAGGCCTTGATGTCGTTTTCCATGGTCGGCATCCAGTTACCCAGGAAGACGTCCATGTTCTTGCCGTCGGCCAGGGACTTGTAGGTCACCGGCACGGAAATCATCGTGGTTTTGGTCTTGTAGCCGAGGGCGTCGAGCACGACGCTGGTGGTAGCGGTTGTCGCGGTAATGTCGGTCCAGCCGACATCGGAGAAGTTTACGGTACTGCACTGAGCGGGTTCTGCAGCTTGAGCCAGTAACGGCAGACTCAGCATGGCGGCCAACAACAACGACGGGGAACCTTTCATGGATGGACTCCTTGGTGTTTTTTTTGGCAGTGTTCCGACTGGACCACCGCACTTATAGGTTGCGGTTGGATGGCGTTTTGGAGACAGCTCTACCACGGCGCCTTGCAATCGAGTCGATACGATCATGTACCAGTGAAAATCTGACGCCTACAGGGGGCGTCGTATCCAGTACAGGGATGGTCGCATCCAGTGTCGGTGACGTCGTTTACAGCTTTTTTCAGCCCTCTTTCCCCCTCTGATCCGCTAAAAAACGGCGAAAACATTGCGTCACCGCCCTGCGGCGTTGGTGGGCATGAGTGCGTCGGTGTGAGACGTCGAACGACATGACAAAAGCCTGATGATGCGGCCATCTCGGCGGATTGCAGCTTGAGCGTAGCAGCTCCGCCACTGGGCGCCTTTGCGTCTGGAGTCGGCACATCCAGGAGTTCGGCAGTAATGGCTATCAGCGTTTTCGACCTGTTCAAAATCGGCATCGGCCCTTCCAGTTCGCACACCGTGGGGCCTATGCGGGCCGCTGCGCTGTTTGTCGAGTCGCTACGGGACAAGCATCTACTGGAGCAGGTGCGACGGGTCGAAGTTCAACTTTATGGTTCGCTGTCGGCCACCGGCATCGGTCACGGCAGCGACAATGCGGTGATCATGGGCCTGATGGGCGAGTGGCCGGATGCGATCGATCCGTCGCAAATCGGCATCCGCATCGAAACCCTGCGCGAAACCCATACGTTGCTGCTCGACGGTCGCTTGTCGGTGCCGTTCATTTGGGCGCGGGACATGCGCCTGATCGACGAGAACCTGCCGTTCCACCCCAATGCCATGACCCTGATCGTCGAAGGCGATCACGGTGAGCTGCATCGCGACACCTACTATTCCGTCGGCGGTGGTTTTGTCGTGGATGAGGCGCAGGCGTCCAGCGGCGTGGTCGATCTGGACCGCACCGTGTTGCCTTACGATTTCTCCAGTGCCGTCGAACTGTTGAGCCTGTGCCAGACGCACAACCTGCGCGTGGCTGAATTGATGATGGCCAACGAGAAGGTCTGGCGCAGCGAAGAGGAGATCCGCGCCGGCCTGATGAAGTTGTGGCGCGCCATGCAGGATTGCGTCGACCAAGGCCTCAAGCACGAAGGCATCCTGCCCGGCGGCCTGAATGTGCGCCGTCGCGCGGCGAAGTTGCACCGCAGCCTGCAGGAGCTGGGCAAGCCCAATGTGATCGGCTCGACCTTGAGCGCCATGGAGTGGGTCAACCTGTTTGCGCTGGCGGTCAACGAAGAGAACGCCGCGGGTGGGCGCATGGTCACGGCGCCGACCAACGGCGCGGCGGGAATCATTCCAGCGGTGTTGCACTACTTTATGAAGTTCAGCGAGGTGGTGACGGAGGCCAACGTGGTCGACTATTTTCTCAGCGCTGCGGCGGTGGGGATTCTGTGCAAGAAGAACGCCTCGATCTCCGGCGCCGAAGTCGGTTGCCAGGGCGAAGTGGGTTCGGCCTGCGCAATGGCGGCAGCGGGGCTGGCGGAGATTCTCGGTGCTACGCCGGAGCAGCTGTGCAACGCTGCCGAGATTGGCCTGGAACACAACCTTGGCTTGACGTGCGACCCGGTGGGCGGACTGGTTCAAGTGCCGTGCATCGAGCGCAATGCGATTGCCGCGGTGAAAGCGATCAACGCGGCGCAGATGGCGCTGCGTGGGGATGGTCAGCACTTTATCTCGCTGGACCGGGTGATCCGCACCATGCGCGATACCGGCGCCGATATGCATGACAAATATAAAGAGACATCGCGGGGTGGGTTGGCGGTTAGTGCGGTGGAGTGCTGAGTCAGTAATATCGAGTCGCCTTCTTCGCGAGCAGGCTCGCTCTCACATTGGAATGCATGCCTTCACTGTGGGAGCGAGCCTGCTCGCGAAGGGGCCAGACCAGTCAAAACTGCGCGCTAAATGAACACTCGATCCCAAACACGCCACGTTTTGGCGCGTCGCTTACAGATAAGCGCCGTTCTCAAACACAGGGATCCAAACCGGCCCTGACCACTCGTCACCCGTGCTTGCGGTGACACTCTGTCCCGGCACCTCGCAGCCCTGTTCCCACAAGTGCTACCGATTTGCTCACGCCCAACGGGGCAGGGCGTCTATCGCCGATAATGGCACTTATATCCCCCCTTCTCCGCGCGGCTTATATAGACATGTCGCGACGTCGTTTTCAGGAGTTATTGAACGCGCATTCAATTTTAGGCATGGCAATTGCTCTGTCATTACAAAGCCCGTCTCCCACGCGAGAACGATGGCAATAACAAGAGCCTCCGCCTGAGGCCATCACCCGCTTTGTGTGAGGAGATACCGCGATGACGACGTCCAACTCCGGGGCCCAACCCCAGAACCGTGCGCCTCAATCCATCGGCTTTCTGCTGTTGGACAATTTCACGCTTATTTCTCTGGCCTCCGCAGTTGAACCCCTGCGCATGGCCAACCAATTGTCCGGCCGCGAGCTGTATCGCTGGTCCACTCTCACCGTCGATGGCGGCCAGGTCTGGGCCAGCGATGGTCTGCAGATCACCCCCGACTGCTCCATGCACAAAGCCCCGCCACTGGACACCATCATCGTCTGCGGCGGTATCGGCATCCAGCGCACCGTTACCCGTGAACACGTGTCATGGCTGCAAAGCCAGGCGCGTCAATCCCGTCGCCTCGGCGCGGTCTGCACCGGCAGCTGGGCCCTGGCCTGCGCCGGCCTGCTGGACGGTTTCGATTGCAGCGTGCACTGGGAATGCCTGGCCTCGATGCAGGAAGCTTTCCCGCGTGTGGCCATGAGCACCCGCTTGTTCACCCTGGACCGTAACCGGTTCACCAGCTCCGGCGGCACTGCGCCACTGGACATGATGCTGCACCTGATCAGCCGCGATCACGGCCGTGAACTGTCCGCCGCGATCTCGGAAATGTTTGTCTACGAACGCATCCGCAACGAGCAGGATCACCAGCGCGTGCCGCTCAAGCACATGCTCGGGACCAACCAGCCGAAGTTGCAGGAAATCGTTGCGCTGATGGAAGCCAACCTGGAAGAGCCGATCGACCTCGACGAACTGGCGGTGTACGTCGCCGTTTCGCGTCGACAGCTTGAGCGCCTGTTCCAGAAATACCTGCACTGTTCGCCATCGCGCTACTACCTGAAGCTGCGCCTGATCCGCGCCCGGCAGTTGCTCAAGCAAACGCCGATGTCGATCATCGAAGTGGCGTCGGTGTGCGGTTTCGTGTCCACGCCGCACTTCTCCAAGTGCTACCGCGAATACTTCGGCATTCCGCCGCGTGACGAACGCGTAGGTTCCAACACCACGCAACAAGTGGCGATGATGCCGCTGCCGCAAGCGCTGGTGCTGTCGCCGTTGTCCGGGCCGTTGTCGGCGCTGAGTCAGGCGCGGAACGAGTCGACATTCGCTAGCGTACGGCTCTAGACCGAGTCGCTTCATTCGCGAGCAGGCTCGCTCCCACAGGGATATGCGATCCAATGTGGGAGCGAGCCTGCTCGCGAAGGCGGTTTGTCAGGTTCGAGGGCTCTGCTGGTATTGCGCCAATGCTGGCAGTAATTGCCTATCGATCGCCTGACGTACCGCCGGCAGGATGGTCGCGCTGCTGGTGTACATCTGCTTGACCATGGTCCGCAGTTCCATTGCCCGTTCGTTGTTCAAACCGCGTACCGCGCATTCGCAGGCCTGCTCCGCGGTGGCGCCAGGGGGCACTGCAAAGCCCAACGCCTTGAGCTGGCCCAACAGGTCTTCCTGGTCGATCAAATCGGCGTACATCATGACGCAATCCTTCTTCAGGGAACGGTGTCTTGGCTCGATTCTGGTAGGGGGATGAAGTGGCGGCAAGGGCGATTTGTCGCAATGGCCGCAATACCTATGAACAGGTCGTTTTCGGCTAACTTGTCAATCAAGGGAGTGGGCACACTGGACTCAGCTGGCAACACGAAGGTTTGGTCACCCTCGCGCAACGGCTCCTCAACAGTACCCTCCTCAGCTCCGATCCTGTCACGGCTTGATCGGGGTTTTTTTTGCCTGTAATCAAGGAAAGTTGTGTTGTCTGGGCTGACGCCTTCGCGAGCAGGCTCGCTCCCACAGTTGACCGTATAACCCTGTGGGAGCGAGCCTGCTCGCGAAGAACGATGACGCGGTTTTAGCGTTGCAACACCAATATCCGCGACAACAACTCATCACGGTCGACATAGCACCCCTGAAAATGCCGGGCGCCACTGGCGGGATCAAACGCATTGCGCGCATGCAGGGTACGGCGATTATCAAAACACCACAGCTCGCCCGGATTCAGCCGCGTCATCAGCCGAAACCGCGCTTCCCGAGTCATCGCAATGAACCGCCGGTAAGCGCGATACAGCTTGGGCATCTGCTCCACCGACGCATCAAACGGTCCGCGCAGGAAGTTCGCCATGCGGATCTCCGACACCTGCCCCCGTGCATCCAGCGCGATGATCGGCGCCAGGCAGCGGTAGTCGCTGTGACGGTCCTTGTTGCGGAACTCCACAGGTATTTCACAGAGACTTTTAAACGCCTCGGGATCCTCATTGCGCAAGGCATCGGCGATGGCAAAACCGTCGACAAAAATACTCTCGCCACCGTCGGCATCATTGACCAGGCAGTGCAGGAATTGCAGGCCCGGTTGCAGCTCCCGCGTCGGCAGATCGCTGTGCAACGGCAGGTTGAAAGCGGTGTAGGCATTGCTGTCGGCATCGGCCTTGGATTGCACGTTGAACAGCACGCCGAAATTGCTCTCGCGGATGAAGGAAATCCGCTGGGCGATCAATTTCAGCGAGCCCGGTTCAGTGGGGACGCCGCGCACTTGAGTCAGGCCGATATCGCGCACTGCCAGCAGCCATTGCAACAGGGCGTCGTTGTCATTCATCAGCGCCTGGTAATCGAACACCGGCAACTGCAAATCCCGCTGCCAAAGCCTGGCCTTGGGTTTGCGGGCCTCGCGTTCGGCGCGGGATTCATCGTCGTAGGCGTGGGCGCGCAGCCAGCCCGGATCAAAGCGGCTGAGATGGCCGTCCTGCCAATCGACGCAGAGACAACCTTCAGCATCGACGCGGGAGTCCGTGGGCAACAGGATTTCGGCGACATCGACGATTTCCAGCACTTGCTCGCGGGTCACGGAATAGACGCATTGCGGGCACGGGCAGTTGTCGCGCAGCCACTGATGATGAAAGGGGCTGACACGACCGTCCGCCCAGTTCACTTGAATTCGATCCGCCAGGGTGTGCACGGCGGTCAACGCGCTGATCAACGGGTAGGTACGGAAGTCGGCAAAAGCGGCGGCAGTGTTCAATGGCGATCTCCTTGTTATTTTTTTGGGGGTAAAGCGATCACTCGGCCAATGTACTCGGGGGTGGGCAGGTCGATCTGCTCGGCGACGATGGCTTGCAGCTTGCTCAGCGACAGTTCGCTGAATGGCGCGGATCGAGGTCCGGCGAGGTCGACGTGCAGCAACATTTGCTCGTTGCCGGCCAGCTCCTTGTCGTCACCAACCCGATGCAGGCTGTGGTAGAGGTGCAGGCGTTTACTGTCGTGGCCGATGATTTGCGTGTGCACTTCGACGTCGGCATCGAGCTTCACCTCGTGCAGGTAATTGAGGTGCAATTCGAGGGTGAACAGCGAATTGCCGCTGGCTTCGCGGTTGTTGCTGTCCATGCCCAGACGATCCATCAGCGCGTCGGTGGCGTAGCTGAAAATCAGCAGGTAGAAGGCGTCGCGCAGGTGGCCGTTATAGTCGACCCAGTCGGGGATGATGCGGGTTTGGTAGGTGGTGAGGGTGGGCATGATGAGGATCCAGAATGTGGGGTGACTGGGTTGCCGTCTTCGCGAGCAGGCTCGCTCCCACATTAGATTTGTGAACGACGCAAACCACTGTGGGAGCGAGCCTGCTCGCGAAGGGGTCAGACCTGCTGATGCGTTACTCGCTGAAGGCCATCCCATGCTTCTCTTTGGTGGTCTTCACCGCTTCCAGCACTGCCAGCAGGCAATCATCACGATAGCGCTCCAGCGCCGAAATGCTGTGCGTCCCCAACTGATCAGTGGTGCCATCCACCACATCATCGATCAATTTGTCGGTCAGTTCCGGCGCTGGCAAATAGGTCCACGGCAACTGCAAGGCCGGACCGAACTGCGCCATGAAGTGACGCATCCCGGCATCACCGCCGGCCAGCGTGTAGGTCAGGAACGTGCCCATGAACGACCAGCGCAGACCTGCGCCAAACCGAATTGCGTCGTCGATTTCACCGGTGGTCGCCACGCCGTCGTTAACCAGGTGCAGCGCTTCACGCCAGAGCGCTTCGAGCAAGCGGTCGGCGATAAATCCAGGGACTTCCTTGCGCACGTGCAGCGGACGCATCCCCAGGGATTCATACACTTTCATCGCGGCTTGAACGGCTTCCGGCGCGGTGTTTTTGCCACCGACCACTTCCACCAGCGGCAGCAGGTAAACCGGGTTGAACGGGTGGCCGACCACACAGCGTTCCGGGTGTGTTGCGCTCTCGTAGAACTCGCTCGGCAACAGGCCCGAAGTACTCGAGCCGATCAGGGCATTGGGCTTGGCGGCGGCGCTGATTTTACTGTGCAGTTCCAGTTTCAGATCGAGGCGCTCGGGGGCGCTTTCCTGGATGAAATCGGCATCGCGAACGCATTCTTCAATCGTCGCGACAAAGCGCAGGCGGTCTTGGGAAGCGCCAGGCGCCAGGCCTTGTTTCTCCAGTGCGCCCCAGGCATTGGCGACGCGTTTGCGCAGGGCGGCTTCGGCACCGGGCGCCGGGTCCCAGGCGATAACGTCAAGGCCATGGGCGAGGGCGCGAGACACCCAGCCGCTGCCGATGACACCGCTGCCCAAGGCTGCGAAGGTTTTGATTTCGGTGATAAAAGTCATGGCGACGTCCTGAAAGAATTCGGTGGTCCCCTGTGGGAGCGAGCCTGCTCGCGAATGCGCAGTGTCAGTCGGCAGAGATGCCGGATATGACGGCCCTTTCGCGAGCAGGCTCGCTCTCACAGTTGGAAAATGTTGTTGGCCGTTAACCGCGCTTGGTCAGGCCCATTTTTGCCCGGCCTTCCGCCGGCGTCAGAACCCGGGCGCCGAGGCGGCTGAGGATTTCGCCGGCGCGTTCGACCAGTTGGCCGTTGGTCGCCAGTACACCCTTGTCCAGCCAGATGTTGTCTTCCAGACCGACCCGCACGTTACCGCCGAGCAGCACTGCTTGCGCCGCCATCGGCATCTGCATGCGCCCGATGCCGAAACCCGCCCACACGGCATTGGCCGGCAGATTGTCGACCATGGCTTTCATGGTGGTGGTGTCGGCGGGTGCACCCCACGGGATGCCCAGGCACAGCTGGAACAGCGGGTCGTCGAGCAGGCCTTCCTTTATCAGCTGTTTGGCGAACCACAGGTGACCGGTGTCGAAGATTTCCAGCTCGGCTTTCACGCCCAGCTCTTGAATGCGTTTGGCGCCGGCGCGAAGTTGCGCAGGAGTGGAAACGTAAATCGTGTCGCCATCGCCGAAGTTCAGGGTGCCGCAATCGAGGGTGCAGATTTCCGGCAGCAGTTCTTCGACATGCGCCAGACGGGTCAGCGGGCCGACCAGGTCAGTGTTCGGGCCGAACTCCATGGGGTTCTCGCCGGCGCCGATTTCCAGGTCACCGCCCATGCCGGCGGTGAGGTTGACGATGATGTCGACATCGGCCTCGCGAATGCGCTCCATCACTTCACGGTACAACGCCACGTCGCGGCTGAACTTGCCGGTTTCGGGGTTGCGCACGTGGCAGTGGACCACGGTGGCGCCAGCCTTGGCGGCTTCCACGGCGGCCGCGGCGATTTGTTTCGGGGTGACCGGCACGTGTGGGCTCTTGCTGGTCGTGTCGCCAGCACCGGTGAGTGCGCAGGTGATGATGACGTCGTGGTTCATTGGGCGGTTCCTTACAGGCGAGTGTTTTTCAGGAGAAAGGCCGGGCGAAATGGCCCTGTTCGCAGCCCGGTCGGGCTGCGAATCGGTGGTTCGGTTTTAAAATTTATTTAATGGTCAGTTGCAGGTTTTCAGCCGCCGGTTTGCCATCGAAGGTGGTCACACCTTCGAGCCAGCGCTGCTTGTCTTGCGGGTGATCTTTCAGCCATTGCTTGGCCGATTCGAAGGCGTCCTTGTGATCCAGCAGCGGCTGCATCATCCGGCTCTCGTCTTCGGCGGTGTAGGTCAGGTTGCTCAGCAAGCGACCGATGTTCGGGCACTGTTCGGCGTACTTCGGCGCGGTGACGGTCCAGACCGTGGCCATGCCTTCGTTCGGGCCGAGGGCGTCGTCACTGCCGGTGAGGTAGGTCATTTTCACGTTGACGTTCATCGGGTGCGGCGCCCAGCCGAAGAACACCACGGCCTCGTTGCGGCGCACGGCGCGATCCACGGCGGCAAGCATGCCGGCTTCGCTGGACTCGACCAGCTGGAACTTGCCGAGGCCAAATTGATTCTTGGCGATCATCGCCTTGATCTGGGTGTTGGCGCCTGAACCAGGCTCGATGCCGTAGATTTTGCCGCCCAGTTCTTTTTCAAACTTGGCGATGTCGGCGAAGGTTTTCAGGCCCTTGTCGGCGAGGTAAGTCGGTACGGCGAGGGTCGCGCGGGCGTCTTTCAGGCTCGGGGCTTGCAGCACTTTGACCTGGTTGCCATCGACGAACGGGGTGATGGTCTGGGTCATCAGCGGGTTCCAGTAACCGAGGAACAAGTCCAGGCGCTGGTCGCGGATCCCGGCGAAGATAATCTGCTGGGACGCGCTGGTTTGTTTGGTGTTGTAGCCGAGGCCGTCGAGCAGGACCTGGGTCATGGCACTGGTGGCGATCACGTCGGTCCAGTTCACTACGCCCATGCGCACGTTCTGGCACGAGGCGGGTTCGGCGGCCATGACGCTGGCGCTCAGCAAAGCGGTACCACTGAGTGCAAGAACACAGCTGCTGATCAGTCGTTTCATCTCAGGTTCCTCGGCAGTTCGTTTATTGTGGGTCCGGTCGTCTTTGTGCGCCGGTGATGCCAAGTTACGCAGCTAAGCCCCCATGAAAGCGCACTACGGCGACCAGCTCTTGCACTGCAGCGACCTGTCCTCTTGAATGCCATCGACAAGTGGCGTATCAACGTCAACACGCTCCCCGCCCTGACATTACCCGCCAATCGAGTGCGCTCCATGTCCCAGGATTTCTACTTCTTGTTGATGCCGGGTTTCTCGGCGATTGGATTTATCTCGGCCATCGAGCCGCTGCGGGTCGCCAATCGGTTTCGCGGCGAGCTGTATCGCTGGCATGTATTGAGCGCCGATGGCGGGGCAGTGCTGGCCAGCAACGGCATGTCGGTCAACGCCGACGCGGCGCTGGAGCCCCTGAAGAAAGGCGCGACGCTATTGGTGGTCGCCGGTTTCGAACCGCTGAAATTCGCCACCCCGGCACTGGAGCACTGGTTGCGCCGTCTCGACAATGAAGGCGTGACCCTCGGCGCCATCGACACCGGCAGCTTCATCCTCGCCGAGGCCGGCCTGCTCGACGGCCATCGCCTGACCCTGCACTGGGAAGCCATCGACGCCTTCAAGGAGTCGTATCCACAGCTCAGCGTCACCCAGGAGCTGTTCGAGATCGACCGCCGCCGTATCACTTCGGCCGGCGGCACCGCCTCCATCGACCTGATGCTCGACCTCATCGCCCAGGCCCACAGCCCGGAACTGGCAATCCAGGTCAGCGAACAATTCGTACTCGGCCGCATCCGCCCACGCAAAGACCACCAACGCATGGAAGTCGCCACGCGGTATGGCATCAGCAACAAGAAGCTGGTTCACGTGATTGGGGAGATGGAACAGCACAGCGAACCGCCGCTGACCACGCTGGAACTGGCCGAATCGATCAAGGTGACGCGGCGGCAACTGGAGCGATTGTTTCGCTTGCACCTGAACGACACGCCGAGCAATTTTTATCTGCGCTTGCGATTGGAAAAGGCCCGGCAGTTGTTGCGGCAGACGGACATGAGCGTGCTGGAAGTGAGTATTGCGTGCGGGTTTGAATCGCCGTCGTATTTCACCCGTAGCTATCGGGCGAAGTTTGCGCGGTGCCCGCGCGAGGATCGCCGACGGTTAGGTGATGGGCGGGAACTGGTTTGAACACAGATTCAAACAACACCTTACAACCCCTGTGGGAGCGAGCCTGCTCGCGAATGCAATCTGTCAGCCGCCATTGATGTCGACTGACCCACCGCTTTCGCGAGCAGGCTCGCTCCCACAGTTTTAATCTGCTTTGGTCTTACTTCTTCATCAAGGCCGAGCAGGCTGCTTTGTAGGCTTCATGCTGATACTTGTTCAGCGTCGCCGGCGGTTCGAAATCATGCTTCTTGCTCTGCGCATTGATCGTTTGCGGCGACAGCAGCGTCACCTCGCAATTCTCCAGCAGCTGAAACACACCCTCGATCTTGAATGTGGTCGGCCCACCGGCGAACTCGCCTTTCTTGCTGCGCTTCTTGATCGCAATCCGATCAATTGAATTCTCACGCACAAACGACGCCACCTGAGCAGCAAAGACTTTGACGTTCGCCGCGTCCTCGTCATCGTCGAGGGCGATCTTCTTGGTGGCCAACGCAACGTGGCTCAGCACCTGGTCGTCGAGGGAGGCCACGGCGATGATCGCTTCGCTGCCTTTGATTTCAATGCCGCAGATTTTCATTTGAGTCCCTTTCTCGGTAGATGACGTGCAGCTTATAGCTCAAAGAATAAACGTAATGGGCGCACAAGAGGTCGGAAAGGTCTTTTTTGCCTATAAATAAAAGATCAAATGCTATCCGTTAAATGCTCATAATCTATTTTTGAGTTAATATATTGTCTTTTAAATATTAGTTTTCTATCGCGCTGCTACACTTGCTCACATTCCTCTTGAGGTCAACCTATGGCCCTTACCCATATTCTCTACTCCCCCGGAGAGATCGCACTACAGATTGCCGGGAATGCCAAGCGCCTGAGACTCGGCAAGAACCTTTCGCGACGCACGCTCGCGCAAAAATCAGGTGTCCCCGAGTCGAATATCAAGCGCTTTGAAACGACCGGAAAGATCTCTCTGGATGGCTTGTTGCTCATTGCAATTTGCCTCGGGGCGGAAGAACCGTTGACGAGTTTGTTCGCCTCTACGCCGTCGCTGACACTTCAGGAACTGAAAAATTACGAAAGGGCTCGTGGCCGACAATGAAAATCGTCAACGCACTCAGCGTCATGCTTCAAGGTTCAAGAGTCGGCGAGTTGGTCGCGATTCCTCGTCGGGGCGTGTTCTTTTCTTATGATCCGGGGTGGTTGGCGAAAGGCTTCAACCTTGCGCCGTTTCATATGGATTTCTCGATCAAACCCCAGAGTGCGGCTGATCCGTTACTGTTCGACGGTCTGCACGGCGCGTTCAGCGATTCGTTGCCCGATGGTTGGGGACTACTGCTCATGGATCGATTCTTCCGCAGTCAATTGGGCGTCGAGCGCCACGCAATCGGTCCGCTGGATCGTCTGGCCTACATGGGAAATCGCAGTATGGGCGCGCTTGAATACGTACCGATGATGGAAACCGTTGAAGCAGACGAAGACCTCGACCTGGCTGCCCTCTACGAGGCTTCACAAACGATACTTTCAGGCAGTACTGACGACGTCATCAATTCTCTGCGACTGGCAGGTGGTTCCCCCGGTGGTGCACGACCTAAAGCGGTGATCGGTCTTTCGCCAGACAAACATCGCGCCGTTTCGTCATTTGGCAAAATGCCCGTCGGTTTTGAGCACTGGTTAATCAAGTTTCGTTGTGAAGAGGAGCATCGAGACAGCGGCGCTGTTGAGCAGGTTTATGCACTGATGGCCCATCGAGCAGGCATCGAAATTTCCGAATCGAAACTGTTTCAAGTAGAAACCACAAAGGGCAAAGAGCAATTCTTCGCCACGAAACGCTTCGATCGAAAGGAAGGCGCCAAGCGCCACATGCTTACCGCTGCGGCGATTCTATACGCGGACTTCCGGACGCCAAGCCTCGATTACAGTGATTTACTGCGAGCGACCTGGGCAATGACCAAGGACGCGGCAGAGGTCGAGAAAATGGCCCGATTGATGGTGTTCAACGCTCTCGCTCACAACCACGATGATCACGCAAAGAACTTCTCGTTTTTTGGCGAGAAGGATGGCTGGAAAATGGCGCCGGCCTACGACCTGACCTTTTCCAGCACCGCCGGGCGCGGTAACGAACACACCACAGCATTCGCGGGAAGAGGCAAACCCTCACGCAAGGCACTCATTGAAGTGTGCAAACCCTTCAGTTTCCTAGCGCCGGAGCGCTACATGGAACAAACACTGGATGCTTTTTCCGGGTGGAATGCCTGTTGCGCCGATCTGGGCATCGATAAAACGACGAACCAAAAATTGCTGGCGACGCTTGAGTCTGTATGGCAGGCGCTCTAACGCGTCACTCCTGCCCAATCGACTCTAAAAACTCCGACCGCTCATCACTCATCCGCGCCACGCAATCATTTTGCGCAATCGTAAACGCCTTGCTACCACTCGTCGCCGGAAACGCTTCGACTGCGCAATCCGCGTCCCGAGTCTTCAGCCATTGCTGTTGGGCTGCCTTGAGTTTGGCGGTGATGTCGGCCAGTTGCGCCGGGTTCTTGCCGTAGGCCGTTTGCATGCGTTCGGCCAGGCCCTGGTAGTTCTCTTTGAGGAGGTCTTCGGCGGTGGTTCGGCTGAAGGCCGAACATTCGAGGGTCTGGACGTCGTTTTCGACTTTGTCGCAGGGGTTGTCGTCGGATTCTTCAGCGGCGTGTACGCCGGTCGCTATCAGTGCCAAAGCCAGGAAGATCGATTTCATTGCGTCGCCGCCCCAATCCAAAAGTGCATTCAGTAAAGCAGCGAATTCTGGCCCATGCGCAGACCCTTGAACAGGTGGGCAATCGTGCCCCGCGGCGACCCTTTGTCGCGGATTGACGCTTTCGGCAAACCCCCTGTCGTTTTTGCACCCGGCTGCCCCGTCCCTCAGGCATATGCTGGCCCCAAAGCGCCGGCACACGATTCGGCGCATGAATTGCCAATAGGGGACAGCCTGATGAGCCCAGCCGAATTGCACGCCGACAGTATCGTTATCGACGGGCTGATTATTGCCAAGTGGAACCGTGAACTGTTCGAAGACATGCGCAAGGGCGGTCTGACCGCAGCCAACTGCACCGTGTCGGTGTGGGAGGGCTTCCAGGCCACCGTCAATAACATCGCCGCCAGTCAGAAGCTGATTCGCGAGAACAGCGACCTGGTGATTCCGGTGCGCACCACCGCCGACATCCGTAAAGCCAAGGAGCAGGGCAAGACCGGCATCCTGTTCGGCTTCCAGAATGCTCACGCGTTTGAAGACCAGATCGGCTATGTCGAGGTGTTCAAGCAGCTCGGCGTCGGCATTGTGCAGATGTGCTACAACACCCAGAACCTGGTGGGTACCGGCTGCTACGAGCGCGATGGCGGCCTGTCGGGTTTCGGTCGTGAAATCGTCGCCGAGATGAACCGCGTGGGCGTCATGTGCGACCTGTCCCACGTTGGGTCGAAAACCTCCGAAGAAGTCATCCTCGAATCGAAGAAGCCAGTGTGCTACTCGCACTGCCTGCCGTCGGGCCTGAAAATCCACCCGCGCAACAAGTCCGATGAAGAACTGAAGTTCATCGCCGATCACGGCGGTTTCGTCGGCGTGACCATGTTCGCGCCGTTCCTGGCCAAGGGCATTGATTCGACCATCGACGACTACGCCGAAGCTATCGAATACACCATGAACATCGTCGGCGAAGACGCCATCGGCATCGGCACCGACTTCACCCAGGGCCATGGCCAGGACTTCTTCGAATACCTGACCCATGACAAGGGCTACGCCCGCCGCCTGACCAGCTTCGGCAAGATCATTAACCCGCTGGGTATCCGCACCGTCGGCGAGTTCCCGAACCTGACCGAAACCTTGCTCAAGCGCGGCCATTCCGAGCGCGTGGTGCGCAAGATCATGGGCGAGAACTGGGTGAACGTCCTCAAGGACGTTTGGGGCGAGTAAGCCACCGCACCTCTGAATCCTTTCCCCCGGCCATCCGCGCCGGGGGCAACACCAAAATTTTTCTGGAGTTAAGTTTCCATGGCCAAGATCGCCCCGCAATTGCCAATCGAAGTCGACAGCGAAACCGGTGTCTGGACCTCCGACGCCCTGCCGATGCTGTACGTGCCACGTCACTTCTTCGTGAATAACCACATGGGCATCGAGGAAGTGCTGGGCGCCGAAGCCTACGCGGAAATCCTTTACAAGGCCGGCTACAAATCCGCTTGGCACTGGTGCGAAAAAGAAGCTGAATGCCACGGCCTGGAAGGCGTTGCGGTGTTCGAGCACTACATGAAACGCCTGTCGCAACGCGGCTGGGGCCTGTTCAAGATCCAGGACATTGACCTCGACAAAGGCACCGCCAGCGTCAAGCTCGAACACTCGGCGTTCGTCTACGTCTACGGCAAGGTCGGGCGCAAGGTCGACTACATGTTCACCGGTTGGTTTGCCGGTGCCATGGACCAGATTCTGCAGGCCCGCGGCAGCAAGATCCGTACGGTTGCCGAGCAAGTCTACGGTGGCTCCGAAGAAGGCCACGACGACGGTTTGTTCACCGTCAAGCCGTTGTAAGTCGAGGACCCCGCCATGGCTTTCGAAGCAATGTTCCAGCCGATCCAGATCGGCAAACTGACCATCCGTAACCGCGTGCTCAGCACCGCGCACGCCGAGGTCTATGCCACCGACGGCGGCATGACCACCGACCGGTACGTCAAGTATTACGAAGAGAAAGCCAAGGGCGGGATCGGCCTGGCGATTTGCGGCGGTTCCTCCAGCGTGGCCATCGACAGCCCGCAAGGCTGGTGGAAGTCGGTCAACCTGGCCGACGACCGGATCATCCCGCACTTCCAGAACCTGGCCGATGCCATGCACAAGCATGGCGCCAAGATCATGATCCAGATTACTCACATGGGTCGTCGTTCTCGCTGGGACGGCGAGCATTGGCCGACCCTGCTGTCGCCGTCGGGTATCCGTGAACCGGTGCACCGTGCAACCTGCAAAACCATCGAGCCGGAAGAAATCTGGCGGGTGATCGGCAACTACGCCAGCGCCGCTGCGCGTGCCAAGGCCGGTGGTCTCGACGGTGTCGAACTGTCGGCGGTGCACCAGCACATGATCGACCAGTTCTGGAGCCCGCGCGTCAACAAACGGACCGACGAATGGGGCGGCAGCTTCGAAAACCGCATGCGTTTCGGCCTCGAAGTCCTCAAGGCTGTGCGCGCTGAAGTCGGCCCGGACTTCTGCGTCGGCATCCGTCTGTGCGGTGACGAGTTCCACCCGGACGGTTTGTCCCACGAGGACATGAAGCAGATCGCCAAGTACTACGACGACACCGGCATGATCGACTTCATCGGCGTGGTCGGCTCGGGTTGCGACACCCACAACACCCTGGCCAACGTTATCCCCAACATGAGTTATCCGCCGGAGCCATTCCTGCACCTGGCGGCCGGGATCAAGGAAGTGGTCAAGGCCCCGGTCCTGCACGCGCAGAACATCAAGGACCCGAACCAGGCGACCCGTATTCTGGAAGGCGGCTACGTCGACATGGTCGGCATGACCCGCGCCCACATTGCGGACCCGCACCTGATCGCCAAGATCAAGATGGGCCAGGTCGACCAGATCAAGCAATGCGTCGGCGCCAACTACTGCATCGACCGCCAGTACCAGGGCCTGGACGTGCTGTGCATCCAGAACGCCGCGACCTCCCGTGAATACATGGGCGTGCCGCACATCATCGAGAAGTCGACCGGTGTGAAGCGCAAAGTCGTGGTGGTCGGTGCCGGTCCTGCCGGAATGGAAGCCGCTCGCGTGTCGGCCGAACGTGGCCACGACGTGACCCTGTTCGAGAAGAAAGAATTCATCGGCGGCCAGATCACCACCGCTTCGAAAGCCCCGCAACGGGACCAGATCGCCGGTATCACTCGCTGGTTCCAACTGGAATTGGCGCGTTTGAAAGTTGACCTGCGCCTGGGCGTGGCGGCCGATGCGGCAACCATTCTCGACCTGCGTCCGGACGTGGTGGTACTCGCCGTCGGCGGTCATCCGTTCCTGGAGCAGAACGAACACTGGGGTGCGGCTGAAGGCCTGGTGGTCAGCAGCTGGGACATTCTTGACGGCAAAGTAGCGCCGGGCAAGAACGTGCTGGTCTACGACACCATTTGTGAATTCACCGGCATGTCGACCGCCGACTTCCTCGCCGACAAGGGCAGCCAGGTCGAGATCGTCACTGACGACATCAAACCGGGCGTGGCGATTGGCGGCACCTCGTTCCCGACGTACTACCGCAGCATGTACCCGAAAGAAGTGATCATGACCGGGGACATGATGCTGGAGAAGGTCTACCGCGAAGGCGACAAGCTGGTGGCGGTGCTGGAAAACGAATACACCGGCGCCAAAGAGGAGCGGGTGGTGGACCAGGTCGTCGTCGAAAACGGCGTGCGTCCAGACGAAGAAATCTACTACGCGCTGAAGGAAGGCTCGCGCAACAAAGGCCAGATGGACATCGAAGCCTTGTTCGCGATCAAGCCGCAACCTTCGCTGAGCCAGGCGGGCGACGGCTACTTGCTGTTCCGCATCGGCGACTGCGTGGCGCAGCGCAACACCCACGCGGCGATCTACGACGCCCTGCGGTTGTGCAAGGATTTCTAAGAGCTTGTGGATAAACCTGTGGGAGCGAGCCTGCTCGCGAATGCAATCTGTCAGCCGCCATTGATGTCGACTGGCCCACCGCTTTCGCGAGCAGGCTCGCTCCCACAGGAGTCGGGCAAGGCATCCAGGTAGTTTGGCCTGCAAGACCCTGCGGTCTTTGGGAGCTCCACCATGTTGAACACCCTTCTTCCAATCCTGTTGTTCGCTGCCTTGGGCCTTGCCGTCCTGGGCGCGTTGCGGCGGGTGGCCATGTGGCGCCGGGGCCGGGCTTCGAAAGTCGACCTGATCGGCGGCCTGTTCGCCATGCCCAAGCGTTACATGGTCGACTTGCACCATGTCGTCGCACGGGACAAATACATCGCCAACACCCACGTCGCCACGGCCGGTGGTGCAGTGGCGTCCATCGTGCTGGCGATTCTGGTGCACGGTTTCGGCCTGCATAACCGCATCCTCGGTTATGCACTGCTGTTAATGACGGCCGTGATGTTCGTCGGTGCGATCTTCGTTTACCTGCGTCGACGCAACCCGCCGGCGCGCCTGTCCAAAGGCCCGTGGATGCGCCTGCCGAAAAGCCTGTTGGCGTTCTCGGCATCGTTCTTCCTGTTGACCCTGCCGGTCGCCGGCATCCTTCCGGAAAACTTCGGTGGTTGGCTGGTGGCGGCGATCCTCGGCGTCGGTGTGCTGTGGGGCGTCAGTGAACTGTTCTTCGGCATGACCTGGGGCGGGCCGATGAAGCACGCCTTCGCCGGTGCGCTGCACCTGGCCTGGCACCGTCGCGCCGAACGTTTTAATGGCGGTCGTTCCACCGGTTTGAAACCGTTGGACCTGCACGACCCGACAGCGCCGCTGGGCGTGGAAAAACCCAAGGATTTCACCTGGAACCAACTGCTCGGTTTCGACGCCTGCGTGCAGTGCGGTAAGTGTGAAGCCGCGTGCCCGGCCTACGCCGCCGGCCAGCCGCTGAACCCGAAAAAGCTGATTCAAGACATGGTCGTCGGCCTGGCCGGTGGCACCGATGCGAAATTCGCCGGCAGCCCGTATCCAGGCAAAGCCATCGGCGAACACGCCGGCAATCCGCATCAACCGATCGTCAACGGTCTGGTGGACGCCGAAACCCTGTGGTCCTGCACCACTTGCCGCGCCTGCGTCGAGGAGTGCCCGATGATGATCGAGCACGTCGATGCCATCGTCGACATGCGGCGCCATCTGACCCTGGAAAAAGGCGCGACCCCGAACAAGGGCGCCGAAGTCCTGGAAAACCTGATCGCCACCGACAACCCCGGCGGTTTCGCGCCGGGCGGGCGGATGAACTGGGCGGCGGACTTGAACCTCACGCTGATGAGTGAGAAGAAATCGGTCGACGTGCTGTTCTGGGTCGGCGACGGTGCGTTCGACATGCGCAACCAGCGCACCTTGCGCGCCTTCGTCAAAGTGCTGAAAGCGGCCAAGGTCGACTTCGCGGTGCTCGGCCTCGAAGAACGCGACAGCGGTGACGTGGCCCGACGCCTGGGCGATGAAGCGACGTTCCAGCTGTTGGCCAAACGCAACATCCAGACCCTGGCCAAGTACAGCTTCAACCGCATCGTTACCTGCGACCCGCACAGCTTCCACGTGCTGAAAAACGAGTACGGCGCCTTCGACGGCAACTACCTCGTGCAGCACCACAGCACCTACATGGCGGAAATCATCGGCGCTGGCGCCCTGAACCTCGGCCAGCACAAAGGCAGCAGCGTGACTTATCACGATCCGTGCTACCTCGGCCGTTACAACGGCGAATACGAGGCGCCGCGTGAAGTGCTGCGCGCCCTCGGGATTGAAGTGAAAGAAATGCAACGCTCCGGTTTCCGTTCGCGCTGCTGCGGCGGCGGTGGCGGCGCGCCGATCACCGACATTCCGGGCAAACAACGGATTCCTGACATGCGCATGGAAGACATCCGCGAAACCGGCGCCGAACTGGTGGCCGTGGGTTGTCCACAATGCACCGCGATGCTGGAGGGCGTGGTCGAACCGCGTCCGATGATCAAGGACATCGCCGAACTGGTGGCCGACGCGTTGCTCGAAGACGCAGCGCCGAGCAAACCCACCACGCCAGCCCAGCGTGAACCTGCGGAGGCCCACTGATGAGCGACATTATCCGCCGCGACCCCCGCGCCGAATGGATTGCCCGTAACCGCTTGCACCCGCTGCACGCGGCCATGCAACCGGCGCAACACAGCTGGATGGGCCCCAACGGCGTCATCCGCAAGAATCTGCACGGCATCGGTTTTATCGGCCCCAACGGCATCAAGCGCATTGACCGCAGCGGCGCTCAGCAGGGCGGGGCGACCAAACGTACGGCAGCCGTTGAAGTGCAATTGCCGCTGCATCAAGTGTCGGCACCTGCGTTCTACATCAGCGTGGTGCCGGACATGGTCGGCGGCCGCTTGAGCAGCCACGACCGCGACTTGCTCGGGCTGGCCCATCAGTTGGCCGGCCAGGATGGCGCGGTGTTGGCCGTGGTCTTTGGCGAACACAAGGAAAACGCCTTCGCGACGGCGGGTGTTGATCGCTTGCTGGTGCTGGAAGGCGAAGAATTCAACGGTTATGCACCGGAGCAACGGGTCCAGGGCCTGCGGGCTGTGGATAACCAGTTCAGCCCGCGTCATTGGTTGCTGCCGGACAGTCGCAGCGGTGGCGGTGAACTCGGTCGGCGCTTTGCCGCTGCACTGGGCGAACGCCCGGCCACGCGGGTCTGGCAGGTCAAGGACCAGGAATGCATCGGCCGCGCCGGAGCGGGTTTGCAAGACCTTGCGCGCCCGGTTGCACGCTTGATTCTGGCCGCTGCCGAATGCGCCGAACCGGTCAGCGAAACCCGTCACGAAGCACTGCCGGTGGAGTTATCCACAGCCGTGGTTCGCAGCCTGTCGCGCATCGAAGATTTGGGCGCGGTGGCGGTGGACCCGGCGGCGATTCCGATGGCCGAAGCGGAGTTCATCTTCTCCGGCGGCAACGGGGTCAAGGACTGGGGGCTTTTCCACAGGACCGCCGAAGCACTGGGCGCCACCGAAGGCGCGTCCCGAGTGGCGGTGGACGATGGGTTCATGGCGCGCGACCGTCAGGTCGGCGCGTCCGGCACCTGGGTCACAGCACGGGTTTATGTGGCGGTGGGGATTTCCGGGGCGATCCAGCACCTGCAAGGCATCGGTGCCTGCGACAAGGTGGTGGCGATCAACCTCGACCCTGGCTGCGACATGATCAAACGGGCCGACCTGTCGGTGATCGGCGAGAGTGCCGAGATTCTTCAAGCCTTGATCGACGCGGTAGCGGCTTACCGCAACGACGCCAAGCGCGATGCGGCTTAAGGGAAGGAAAGGGTTATGAGCACGAAAATCATCAGCCTGGTGTCCATCGGCGCCCACCCGACCTCCGGCCGGCCACGTCGCGCGGAGCAGGATGCGCGAGCAGTGGAACTGGGCCTGCAACTGGCTGGGGATAACCTGCAAGTGCTGCATGCCGGCGACGTCGCGGAACCGGCGCTGCGCGCTTATCTGGGGATGGGGCTGGAACAGTTGCATGTGCTGGAACAGCCATCAGGCGCGGATGCCTTGCCGGCGTTGACCGCTTATTTGCGCGATGCGGGGGCGCAAGTCGTATTGACCGGCAGTCAGGCAGAAACCGGCGAAGGCTCGGGCATGTTGCCGTTCCTGCTGGCGGAAAGCCTCGGCTGGCCGCTGGTCGTCGGGTTGGCGCAGGTGGAATCCATCGACGGCCATTCGGCGCTGGTGCTTCAAGCCTTGCCGCGTGGCCAGCGACGTCGCTTGAAAGTACGCCTGCCGTTTCTCGCGACGGTGGATAACGCTGCGCCGAAGCCTCGGCAAAGCGCCTACGGCCCGGCTCGACGCGGTGTACTGCAAGCCGATGAAGTCGAAGTGATCGACGATGAACTGCTGGCGGTCGCCGCGTTGCAACCGGCCAAACCTCGGCCTAAACGCCTCAAGGTGATCAAGGCCAAGAGCGGCGCAGACCGGATGAAAGCGGCCACAGCCAAGGCCAGTGGCGGCGGCGGGCAGGTGCTCAAAGGCGTCACGGCGCAAGCGGGTGCCGAGGCCATTCTCAAGTTACTGATCGAAGAAGGCGTGGTCCGCTAACAGGTATCAACACAAATCTAATGTGGGAGCGAGCCTGCTCGCGAAAGCGGTGGGTCAGTCAACATCTCCGGCGACTGATACAGCGCTTTCGCGAGCAGGCTCGCTCCCACAGGATGTTCGTGTTACCGACATTTATGGGGAAATAATGACCGTTGAATTTCGTTCGGCCCTGCGCGCGGATGCGCGGGAGATTGCTCGCTTGTTCCAGATTTCATCAGAGGGCGCTGCGGATTACATCTGGAGCCAGATAGCCGAGCCCGGCCAGGACCTGTTGGACGTTGGCGCCCTGCGCTATGCCCGCGACGGTGTGGACTTCTCCTGGCAGAATTGCCTGATCGCCGAGGCAAACGGGGAAGTCATCGGCATGATGCACAGCTACGTGATGCGTCATGACCCGATGGCGGCGCCCGTCACCGACCCGGTGCTGGCGCCGTACGCCACAATGGAAATCCCCGACACCCTCTACATTTCCAGCCTGGCGCTGCATGAGGGGTGGCGAAATCAGGGCCTGGGCAAGCAGTTCCTCGCTTTCGCCTACGATCGAGCCAATCAGTTGGGGCTCAATGGCCTGAGCCTGATCGACTACGCCGCCAACACTGGTGCCCGGCGGTTTTATGAGCGGCACGGCTTCCGTATCGTCGACACCTGCCAGATCACCCCCCACCCGATGATTGGGGTCACGGGTGAAGCCTATCTGATGTACCGGCCGTAGGGCTGCCTCCCGCCATACCACTCGGTGAACTACAGTTTTGCTGTGCGCTGGTTAAGGGTGCAGCACGGTTCACGGAGCTTTCAGACGTTCAGCGCTGAGTCATAAAACCCGTTTATAGGCGTGGGTTGAACATGAAGGCGTTGCGTTGGCGTGCGGCCTGGTTGCTCTGCGGGGTAATGTGCGTGCCTGCCGGGTTGATGGCGGCTGCCAGTACTGAATCCGATCAGGATTTTTATCAGTGGTTAGAGTCGGACCAAGGGCAAACAGCCTCCTTGGCCCAACTGCGCCAGCAGTGCGACAAGGTGGTGGACGCCACGAACAACCTCAACTGTTCAGTGTCCGTGTTCGCCCGAATGTTCGAGGCCAAAGCCGCCAATCAATTGCCAGATTACTATCTGGCAATCAAGCGCCGCCATGCCCGGGCCATCGCGATTGACCCCGAACTCAACGTGCTGTTTTCCATGTTTGGCCGTCAATCGATTGCGACTCTGCGCGCGACCGGCGATTTTTCGGTGTCCAGCACCAAACGCCATGAAGTGCTAACGGTTTATCCACGCCCCAGTGAAGGCTATGTCACGGACGAAGTGCTGCCGTACATCGACGTCAAAGCGGCCAACGGCGTCTCCTCGCGCTTTATTGTCGATACCGGCGCACCGCAAACCCGGGTCAACGCCGAAACCGCGAAACGCATGGGCATCACGCTGTTAACCGACTCCCATTACGGCTACAGCACGTTTTATGGGGAGCATGACCTGTCGGCCAAACTCGGGGTCCTTCAATTGTTGAAGGTCGGCGGGAACGAGTTCAGGAACGTCCTGGTGTTTGTCAGCGACCGGGATAACTTGTTGGGCCTGGATCTGGTCGGCAAGTTGGGGCGTTTGAAGCTCACGAAAAAGACTCTGGAACTCAACGCGGAACCTCCCGCGCGGTGCGATTCGCCGGTTAGCTATTCGCGTGCGGACATCAATCAACGACTGACCGTCGCCGCGCGGCTGGATCGTCGGGCGACGTTGGCGATTCTGGACACCGGTAATGTGGATTACCTGACGTCGGCGTCGCCCGGTGACTTGCCTGTACACGTCGCCGAAAACTCGCGCCACCAGACCTTCAAGGGCGAGCTGGATTTGTCTGGCGACATCCGGGCAATCACCTACAAATACTATCCAGGCTTCACCATCCCTCCGTCGTTGGTGGCCGGGCAGTACGTGCCTTCGATTTTGCTCGGATGGCGGGTATTCAATGATTATGAATTGAACCTGGACACGCTATCGGGTCGCTCGTGCCTGAATAAAATCTGATTTACCCACAAAGCCTGTTAGTGCTTCTGTGGATAACGTGTTCGCCCCTCGCTGCACCCCATACAAATCAAGGGCTACGAGCCTGCGTACAAAAAACAACCAGCCTAACCTGCGGTTTTTTCACGCTTTTTGCGGTGGATAAGGTTTGCCGCTATTCAATACTTGCCCCCAATCTCTGTTGGCGCTTCTGTGGATAAGATGTTTGCTAACCTCTACAGGCCATGTAAACCGGGTCGTTCAGGCTTTTGGTTGAAAAACGATCAAATCACAAGTTTGGCCCCTTGAACGTCGCGCAATGCCCGATTTATCGAGGCTTCCGGCGGTTTTCCACAGAACCGCAGAAGTTGCCCCCAAAGTCTGTTGGCGCTTCTGTGGATAAGGTGTTTGCCATCCTCTGCAAGCCACGCCGAACGTGCCCTGTAAGCTTTCGATCAAAAAACAATCAGCGGCTGCTCAAAACCGGGCTTCTGGATAAGTCACGGATTTTCTTCGGTTTCTGTGGAGAAAGTTTTGCGTAAAACCACACTTGTCCCCAATAGCTGTGGGTGGAGGTGTGGATAACTTGTTTGTGGAAGGCTGGGAGGTGCGCGGGGCATAGCTCTGAACGGAATAGATCATATTTCGTACAGTTATGAGCGGGAGAGGGGAATCACGGATGGATGTGCTGATAGAGAGGGCGCTTTCGCGAGCAGGCTCCCACATTTGATTTGTGTCGTTCACAAATCCCCTGTGGGAGCGAGCCTGCTCGCGAAGCTTCTGACTTAGCCTTGAACAGGAACACCTTTAAGGTAAGGCGCAGGCTCGGCTCCGAGGTTGTTCAGCAGACGCTCGCTGTACCAGTCCACAAAGTTCACCACACCAAACTCATACGTCTTGGAGTACGGGCCAGGCTGGTACGCCGTGGAGTTGATGCCGCGCTGGTTTTCTTCCGCCAGTCGACGGTCCTGGTTGTTGGTTTCATCCCACACTTTGCGCATGCGTTCTACGTCGTAATCCACGCCTTCGACCGCATCCTTGTGCACGATCCACTTAGTGGTGACCATGGTTTCCTGAGCGCTGATCGGCCACACGGTGAAGACGATGATGTGGTCGCCCATGCAGTGGTTCCACGAGTGCGGCAAGTGCAGGATGCGCATCGAGCCCAGGTCCGGGTTCTTGATGCGGCCCATGAGCTTGGCGCAGCCCTGTTTGCCGTCCATGGTCATCGACACGGTGCCTTTGAGCAGCGGCATGCGCACGATGCGGTTACGCAGGCCGAAGCTGGCGTGGGCGTAAGGGATCTTCTCGGCTTCCCAGGCAGCGGCGGAGGCGGCGACGTGGTCCTTGAAGGCCTGGTCGGCGCGCGGGTCGGTGACGTCGTCCCATTCCAGCAGGGACTTCAACAGCTCCGGGTGCGACGCGTTGCAGTGGTAGCACTCGCGGTTGTTTTCCAGCACCAGTTTCCAGTTGGCTTTTTCGTACAGGTTGGTCTGGATCGCCACCTTGGTGTTTTCCATGTCGTACGGTTCCATGTAATGGCTCAACGTCGACAGGAAGTCATCAATGGCCGGCGGATTCTCCGACAGGCTGATGAAGATGTAACCACCGGCGGTCTTCACGTTCACCGGTTTGAGGCCGTACTGCTTCATGTCGAAGTCGGCGCCCATTTCGGTGCCGGCGAACAGTAGGCGGCCGTCCAGCTCATACGTCCACTGGTGGTAGTGGCAGACCAGCTTGGCGACTTTGCCTTTTTCACTGGTGCACAGACGCGAACCGCGGTGGCGGCAGACGTTGTGGAAAGCATGCACCACGCCGTCAGCGCCGCGAATCACGATGATCGGGTTCTTGCCGACTTGCAGGGTCAGGTAGTTGCCCTTGGTCGGGATCTCGCAGGTCATGCCGGCGATCAACCACTCTTTCTGGAAGATTTCCTGCATGTCGATATCAAACAGCCGCTCGTCAGAGTAAAACGGCTGCGGCAGCGAGAACGTACGCTCGCGCTCTTGCAGCATCTGTGCGGTGGCCTTGCGTGCGGGTTCCAGTGGATCGCCCAGGCTCAGGGTAGTGGTGACGTCCATCATTTAATCCTCAAGGCCATTCTGTGTGGCCGGCGAAAGTGGCTAATCAGGTTTGCTACGCAAGGTGTAAAGAAACTGTCGTTGTGTGGAGCGAGTGTGGGGCCGGCGCTGGCCAGAACCTTATCTACGAGCGACATGGCCCACTCTGTTCCCGACGCGCAACCCCCGGTAGTTGGGGCTTGGTCGCGATAAGTATGTGAATGTCGCAGATAGGTAAATGGGTGGTTCGCACGTTACGCAGAATCGCCAACATAAGGCCGAGCATCGGCGGTGGAGAACAGCATGTCCAACAGCTTCCTGAATCCGGTAACGACCCAGACCTGGGCCAATGGTCGACACATCGTCCGTTGCGTCAAAGTCATCCAGGAAACCTGGGATGTGCGCACCTTCTGCTTTATGGCTGACCAGCCGATCCTGTTCTTTTTCAAGCCGGGGCAGTTCGTCACCCTGGAGCTGGAAATCGACGGCGTGCCGATCATGCGCTCCTACACCATTTCCAGCTCGCCCTCGGTGCCTTACAGCTTCTCGGTGACGATCAAGCGCGTGCCCGGCGGCAAGGTCTCGAACTGGCTGCACGACACCCTGCATGAAGGTCAGGAACTGGCGGTGCACGGCCCGGTCGGGCTGTTCAACGCCATGGACTTCACCGCGCCGAAGGTGCTGTACCTCAGCGGCGGCGTCGGCATCACGCCGGTCATGTCCATGACGCGCTGGTTCTACGACACCAACGGCAACGTCGACATGGTGTTTATCCACAGCGCCCGCTCGCCCAAAGACATCATTTACCACCGCGAACTGGAACACATGGCGTCGCGGATCGATAACTTCAGCCTGCACCTGATCTGCGAGAAGCACGGTCTGGGTGAGCCGTGGGCCGGTTATCGCGGCTACCTGAACCACAAGATGCTCGAATTGATGGCGCCCGACTTCCTTGAACGCGAAGTCTTCTGCTGCGGCCCGACGCCGTACATGAACGCGGTGAAACGCATGCTCGAGACCGCCGGTTTCGACATGTCGCGTTACCACGAGGAATCGTTCGGTGCGACGCCACCGGAAGCGCGCGCCGACGCCGTGGAGCAAGCCGAGCAAGCGGCGGATGCACCGGAAGTCGATGTGGCGGACCTGCATCAGGTGGAATTCACCGCGTCCGGCAAAAGCATTCGTGTGGCGCCGGGTGAAACGGTGCACGCGGCTGCGGCCAAGCTTGGGTTGTTGATTCCGAAAGCGTGCGGGATGGGGATTTGCGGTACGTGCAAGGTGATGAAGCTGGGTGGCGAGGTCGAGATGGACCACAACGGTGGGATCACCGAGGAAGACGAAGCCGAAGGGTTCATCCTGTCGTGCTGCAGCGTGCCGAAGGGCGACGTACGTATCGAGTTTTGACATCGACCCCCTGTGGGAGCGAGCCTGCTCGCGAAGAGGGCGTGCCAGTCAACATCCATGTTGCTGACACACCGTATTCGCGAGCAGGCTCGCTCCCACAAGGGCTGGTGTTTCAGTCCACAAACAGATCCGGCATCAGCTTGTCATGGGTGCCGGGCTCAAAGCGGTAGTGATCGAATTCGGTCACGCCATGCTCCCGCAGAATCTCCTCATCAATCAGCAATCGCCCGGTGATGGTGCGACCGCTGCTGTCCAGAATGACGTGGGCGGCATCGGCCATGATCTCGGGCGTTCGCGCATGCTTGAACGATTCCCGAGATCCAAGCTGAAACTCAATGGCGGCGGTGGCGATCATGGTCTGTGGCCATAGCGAATTGGCGCTGATGCCGTAATTCTTGAATTCTTCGCTCATGCCAATCGTCAGCATGCTCATGCCGTATTTGGTCACGGTGTAGGGGCTGTACTGGGCGAACCATTGGGTGGCCAGATTGAGCGGCGGCGACAGGTTGAGAATGTGCCCGCCGGTTTTTTTCAGATAGGGCAGGGCAGCCTGGCTGCATAGCAAAACGGCGCGGGTGTTGATCTGGTGCATCAGGTCGAAGCGCTTGAGTTCGATGTGTTGAACTCCGGTCAGCTTGATTGCGCCGGCGTTGTTGATCAGCGCATCGATGCCGCCGAAATGTTCGTTAGCCTGGGCGAGCGCGTTTCGTACCGCGTCTTCGTCACGCACATCCACCTGCAAGGCCAGTGCCTTGCCGCCCGCCGCCTCAACTTCCTGCGCCACGCTGAAAATCGTGCCCGGCAACTTCGGGTGCGGCTCGGCGCTTTTGGCCGCAATCACAATGTTGGCCCCGTCACGCGCCGCGCGCAGCGCGATCTCCCGACCGATCCCGCGGCTGGCGCCAGTGATGAACAGGGTTTTGCCTTTCAAGGACATGCGTGCGCTCCTGATTATTGTTATGAGAGCGGATTGAAACCGCTCGCAGACAATGTAGACGATGTCTTCAGTCAGGCGCGCTTACTGTGGCGAGGGGGCTTGCCCCCGTTGGGCTGCGTAGCGGCCCTAAATACTGAGAATGCGGTCTATCAGGCAGACCGCATTGGCTGGTTTACGACGGCTCCGCCGCCGAACGGGGGCAAGCCCCCTCACCACAGGGGATTGGATTGCTGCTTAGCGGGCCATGACTTCGCGGATGTCGGCGGCCAGCTCGCGTACGCGTTCTTCTTCGGTGTCCCACGAGCACATGAAGCGTGCGCCGCCGTTGCCGATGAAGGTGTAGAAGCGCCAGCCCTTGGCGGTCAATGCGGCGATGGCCGGTTCCGAGAGTTGCAGGAACACGCCGTTGGCCTGTACCGGGAACATCAGTTCCACGCCCGGGATGTCGCTCACCAGTTCGGCCAGCAACTGCGCGCAGCGGTTGGCGTGGCGGGCATATTTGAGCCAGGCGTCGTTTTCCAGAATCCCGACCCAGGGCGCCGAGAGGAAGCGCATTTTCGAGGCCAGTTGCCCGGCCTGTTTGCAGCGGTAGTCGAAGTCTTCCGCCAGCTTGTGGTTGAAGAACAGAATCGCCTCACCCACCGCCATGCCGTTTTTCGTGCCGCCGAAGCACAACACGTCTACGCCGGCCTTCCAGGTCAGGTCTGCCGGGGAGCAACCGAGGAACGCACACGCATTGGAGAACCGCGCGCCGTCCATGTGCAGGTTCAGGCCCAGCTCTTTGCAGGTGGCGCTGATGGCGCGGATTTCTTCCGGGGTGTAGACGCTGCCGACTTCGGTGGCCTGGGTCAGGGTCACGACGCGCGGTTTCGGGTAGTGAATATCCTGGCGCTTGAGAGCGACTTCGCGGATCGATTCCGGGGTCAGCTTGCCGTTTTCAGTGCGGGCGATCAGCAGTTTTGAACCGTTGGAGAAGAATTCCGGTGCGCCGCATTCGTCGGTTTCGACGTGGGCAGTTTCCGAGCAGATCACGCTGTGGTAACTCTGGCACAGCGACGACAGGGCCAGCGAGTTGGCGGCGGTGCCGTTGAAGGCGAAGAACACTTCGCAGTCGGTTTCAAACAGTTTGCGGAAGTCGTCGGACGCGCGAGCGGTCCATTCATCGTCGCCGTATGCGCGCTGGTGGCCGTGGTTGGCCTGTTCCATGGCGGCCCAGGCTTCAGGGCAGATACCGGAATAGTTGTCGCTGGCGAATTGTTGGCTCTTATCGGTCATGGCCCTGCTTTCCGTGGTCGAGACGCTTATGGTGAAGCGACTCGTGGTCAATGATGGTGCGCACTTTACCGAAGATCATCCGGGGAGCACACGCGATGCGTCTGACAGAAAAATACAAAGACGACGGGCAATTATGCACATGACTCAACGGGATGGGGCACTGGATCTGCTCAAGTGGCTGGCGCTGTTGAGCATGGTGCTCGATCACCTGCGATATGTCGGTTATTCCGTCGATCTGCTGTATGTGCCGGGGCGGCTGGCATTTCCGTGGTTCTGTCTGGCGATGGCGGTGAATGTTTCCCGTGCACGGGAAGTTACACATCAGTGGCGGTATCTGGGCTGGTTACTGCTGTTCAGTGCCATCAGCGAGATCCCTTACAGGCTGTACATTCCTGATCCCGAGACGTTGAACGTGTTGCCTACGCTGGCGCTTGGGCTGTTGGTCGCGCGGGGCTGGCAGCACCCGACGTTGCAATCGCGACTGCTGGCGGTTGCCGCTTTGACGCTGGCAGCAGTGTTCCCGGAGCGACTGATGTTTGGTTTCTTCGGGGTGTTGTTGCCGCTGGCGATGTTGCTGGTGATCCGGCGTCCCTGGTATTTCGCGCTGCTACCGGGGCTGGTGTGTCTGGCGGCCAATGAGTGGCGGGTGCTGATTGATGCTGCGAAGCTGGGCAACAGTGCTGCGATTCCGGGTATTGCCGCTTGTCTGATTGCGCCATTGTTGGGAATGGCGCTTTTGCGACATGCCAAAGGCATTCATCCACCGCCGATGCGGCGTTGGGCGTATGCCCTGTATCCCCTGCATTTTTTCCTGCTGTTACTCGTCCGCCAAATCGCCACCTGACCCTTGTGGGAGCGAGCCTGCTCGCGAAGGCGGTGTGTCAGCAGCATGGATGTTTACCGACACACCGCCTTCGCGAGCAGGCTCGCTCCCACAGGGATCCTTGGTGGTTCGGGGACCGTGTCCGGTCAGGCATTTCGGCTCATGTCGTAAACGCACCTTTGCGTGGCGTCCGTAGGCATTTGGCCTGTCTGCGCCGGTCATACCATCGGCATCAAAGGGCACTGTCGAAACACCAGTGCCTTACCGAGACGAATGGCGCATAGATGCCGCTGGGAGAGACGCGATGTTCAGCAAGCAAGACCAGATCCAGGGTTACGACGATGCACTGCTGGCGGCGATGAATGCCGAAGAGCAACGCCAGGAAGATCACATCGAGCTGATCGCGTCAGAGAACTACACCAGCAAACGCGTCATGGAAGCGCAAGGCAGTGGCCTGACCAACAAATACGCCGAAGGCTATCCGGGCAAGCGCTACTACGGTGGCTGCGAGCACGTCGACAAGGTCGAAGCCCTGGCCATCGAACGCGCCAAGCAATTGTTCGGTGCCGATTACGCCAACGTCCAGCCACACTCCGGCTCTTCGGCCAACAGCGCCGTTTACCTGGCCCTGATCCAGCCGGGCGACACCATCCTCGGCATGAGCCTGGCCCACGGTGGTCACCTGACCCACGGCGCCAAAGTGTCGTCCTCGGGCAAGCTGTACAACGCCGTGCAGTACGGCATCGACACCAAGACCGGGCTGATCGACTACGACGAAGTCGAGCGCCTGGCCGTCGAGTGCAAGCCGAAGATGATCGTTGCCGGCTTCTCCGCTTACTCCAAGACCCTCGACTTCCCACGCTTCCGCCAGATCGCCGACAAGGTCGGTGCCCTGCTGTTCGTCGACATGGCGCACGTCGCCGGTCTGGTCGCTGCCGGCCTGTACCCGAACCCGCTGCCGTACGCTGATGTGGTGACCACCACCACGCACAAGACCCTGCGCGGTCCACGTGGCGGCCTGATCCTGGCCAAGTCCAACGAAGAAATCGAGAAGAAGCTCAACGCCGCCGTTTTCCCGGGTGCCCAGGGCGGCCCGCTGATGCACGTGATCGCTGGTAAAGCGGTGTGCTTCAAGGAAGCGCTGGAGCCTGGCTTCAAGGTTTACCAACAACAAGTGATCGACAACGCCCAGGCCATGGCCGGCGTGTTTATCAAACGCGGCTACGATGTAGTGTCCGGCGGCACCGATAACCACCTGTTCCTGGTCAGCCTGATCCGTCAGGGCCTCACCGGCAAAGACGCGGACGCAGCACTCGGTCGCGCCCACATCACTGTGAACAAGAACGCTGTCCCGAACGATCCACAGTCGCCGTTCGTAACCTCCGGCCTGCGCATCGGCACCCCGGCGGTGACCACGCGCGGCTTCAAGGTGACCCAGTGCGTCACGCTGGCCGGCTGGATCTGCGACATCCTCGACAACCTCGGCGATGCCGATGTCGAGGCCAATGTCGCCGAGCAGGTTTCGGCCCTGTGCGCGGACTTCCCGGTTTATCGCTGAGCGCGGTTTTGGAGTAAATGACTATGCAACGCTACTCGGGCTTCGGCCTCTTCAAACACTCCCTCAGCCATCACGAAAACTGGCAGAAAATGTGGCGCACGCCGACCCCTAAAAAGGTCTATGACGTGGTCATCGTCGGCGGCGGCGGGCATGGTCTGGCGACCGCCTACTACCTCGCCAAAGAACACGGCATCACCAACGTGGCCGTGGTCGAAAAGGGCTGGCTGGGCGGCGGTAACACCGCGCGCAACACCACCATCGTTCGCTCCAACTACCTGTGGGACGAGTCGGCGCACCTGTACGAACACGCGATGAAACTGTGGGAAGGCCTGTCCCAGGACCTGAACTACAACGTGATGTTCTCCCAGCGTGGCGTTTACAACCTGTGCCACACCCTGCAGGACATTCGTGATTCCGAGCGTCGGGTCAGCGCCAACCGCCTCAACGGCGTCGATGGCGAACTGCTCGATGCCAAACAAGTGGCTGACGAGATTCCGTACCTCGACTGCTCGAAAAACACTCGCTACCCGGTAATGGGCGCAACCGTCCAGCGCCGTGGCGGCGTGGCCCGTCACGATGCCGTGGCCTGGGGTTTTGCCCGTGCCGCCGACGCACTGGGCGTGGACCTGATTCAACAGACCGAAGTGATCGGTTTCCGCAAGGAAAACGGTGTGTGCATCGGTGTTGAAACCAACAAGGGCTTCATCGGCGCCAAGCGCGTCGGCGTAGTCACTGCCGGTAACTCCGGGCACATGGCCAAGCTCGCCGGTTTCCGGCTGCCGATCGAATCGCACCCGCTGCAAGCGCTGGTGTCCGAGCCGATCAAGCCGATTATCGACAGCGTGATCATGTCCAACGCCGTACACGGTTACATCAGCCAGTCCGACAAGGGCGACCTGGTGATCGGCGCCGGTATCGACGGCTACAACGGCTACGGCCAGCGTGGTTCGTACCCGGTGATCGAGCACACCATCCAGGCCATCGTCGAGATGTTCCCGGTACTGTCCCGCGTACGCATGAACCGGCAGTGGGGCGGCATCGTCGACACCACCCCGGATGCGTGCCCGATCATCTCCAAGACTCCCGTGCCGAACATGTTCTTCAACTGCGGTTGGGGCACCGGCGGCTTCAAGGCGACACCTGGCTCGGGCAACGTGTTTGCCGCGAGTCTGGCCAAGGGTGAAATGCACCCATTGGCTGCACCTTTCTCCATCGACCGTTTCCACAACGGTGCGTTGATCGATGAACACGGCGCTGCTGCAGTTGCCCACTAACAGGAGAAATCCCCATGTTGCATATCTTCTGTCCTCACTGCGGCGAACTGCGCTCCGAAGAGGAATTCCACGCATCCGGCCAGGCGCATATCCCGCGCCCACTGGACCCGACCACCTGCACCGACGAGGAGTGGGGCGACTACATGTTCTTCCGCGATAACCCTCGCGGCCTGCACCACGAGTTGTGGGACCACGTTGCCGGTTGCCGTCAGTACTTCAACGTCACCCGCGACACCGTGACCTACGAGATTCTCGAGACCTACAAGATCGGCACCAAGCCGCAGTTCACCGACAAGACTGAAAGTCCGAAAGCGGCCGCGCAGGCTCTGGGAGCTAAGGTATGAGCCAGATCAATCGCCTGTCCAACGGTGGACGGATCGACCGCAACAAAGTGCTGAACTTCACTTTCAACGGCCAGAGCTACAAAGGCTTTGAAGGCGACTCGCTGGCCGCTGCACTGCTGGCCAACGGCGTCGACATCATCGGTCGCAGCTTCAAGTATTCCCGTCCGCGCGGCATCTTCGCTGCGGGCGCTGAAGAGCCGAACGCCGTGCTGCAGATCGGTGCGACCGAAGCCACGCAGATTCCGAACGTACGCGCCACGCAACAAGCGCTGTACCAAGGCCTGGTCGCCACCAGCACCAACGGCTGGCCAAGCGTGAACAACGACATGATGGGAATTCTCGGCAAGGTCGGCGGCAAGCTGATGCCGCCGGGCTTCTACTACAAAACCTTCATGTACCCGCAATCGTTCTGGATGACCTACGAGAAGTACATTCGCAAGGCCGCCGGTCTTGGCCGTTCGCCGACCGAGAATGATCCGGACACCTACGACTACATGAACCAGCACTGCGACGTGCTGATCGTCGGCGGTGGCCCTGCTGGCCTGGCCGCTGCACTGGCTGCTGCACGCAGCGGTGCCCGTGTGATCCTCGCCGATGAACAGGAAGAGTTCGGCGGCAGCCTGCTCGACTCCCGCGAAAGCCTCGACGGCAAGCCTGCTGCCGAATGGATCGCCAGCGTCATCGCCGAACTGAAAGACACCCCGGACGTGCTGCTGTTGCCGCGCGCCACGGTCAACGGTTACCACGACCACAACTTCCTGACCATTCACGAGCGCCTGACCGATCACCTCGGCGACCGTGCTCCGATTGGCCAGGTGCGTCAGCGCATCCACCGGGTTCGCGCCAAGCGTGTCGTGCTGGCGACCGGTGCTCACGAGCGTCCGCTGGTCTACGGCAACAACGACGTGCCGGGCAACATGCTGGCTGGTGCAGTCTCGACTTACGTTCGTCGTTACGGCGTGGCACCGGGCAAAAAACTGGTGCTGTCGACCAACAACGATCACGCCTACCGCGTTGCTCTGGATTGGCTCGACGCCAGCCTGCAAGTGGTGGCTATCGCCGACGCCCGCAGCAATCCGCGTGGCGCTTTGGTTGAAGAAGCTCGCGCCAAAGGCATCCGCATCCTCACCGGCAGCGCCGTGATCGAGGCCCGTGGCAGCAAGCACGTGACTGCTGCTCGTGTGGCGGCGATTGATGTCAAAGCACACGCCGTGACCAGCCCTGGCGAGTGGCTCGACTGCGATCTGGTGGCCAGTTCCGGCGGTTACAGCCCGGTGGTTCACTTGGCTTCGCACTTGGGTGGCAAGCCGATCTGGCGTGAAGACATCCTCGGTTTTGTACCGGGCGAAGCACCGCAAAAACGCGTGTGCGTCGGTGGCATCAACGGCGTCTATGGCCTCGGCGATTCCCTGGCCGATGGTTTTGAAGGGGGCGCTCGCGCCGCTGCCGAAGCCGGGTTCCAAACGGTCGAAGGCGTACTGCCAAAAGCCCTGAGCCGTCTGGAGGAGCCAACCCTCGCGCTGTTCCAGGTACCCCACGAAAAAGCTACCGCACGGGCACCGAAGCAATTCGTCGACCTGCAAAACGACGTCACCGCCGCCGCCATCGAACTGGCGACCCGCGAAGGCTTCGAGTCGGTCGAGCACGTCAAACGCTACACCGCACTGGGTTTCGGTACCGACCAGGGCAAGCTCGGCAACGTCAACGGCTTGGCCATTGCCGCCCGTTCGCTGAACGTGACCATCCCGCAGATGGGCACCACCATGTTCCGCCCGAACTACACGCCGGTGACGTTCGGCGCCGTGGCCGGTCGTCACTGTGGGCACATTTTCGAGCCGGTCCGTCACACCGCACTGCATCACTGGCACGTGAAAAACGGCGCCGAGTTTGAGGATGTCGGTCAGTGGAAACGTCCGTGGTACTTCCCGAAAAGCGGTGAAGACATTCATGCCGCGGTGAAACGCGAATGCAAAGCCGTGCGCGACAGCGTCGGCCTGCTGGACGCGTCGACCCTGGGCAAGATTGATATCCAGGGCCCGGATTGCCGCGAGTTCCTCAACCGCATCTACACCAACGCCTGGACCAAGCTCGACGTGGGCAAGGCGCGCTACGGCCTGATGTGCAAAGAAGACGGCATGGTCTTCGACGACGGTGTCACCGCTTGCCTCGCCGACAACCATTTCGTGATGACCACCACCACCGGCGGCGCTGCACGCGTGCTGCAATGGCTGGAAATCTACCACCAGACCGAATGGCCGGAGCTGAAGGTGTACTTCACCTCCGTGACGGATCACTGGGCCACCATGACCCTGTCCGGGCCGAACAGCCGCAAGCTGCTCAGCGAAGTGACCGACACCGATCTGAGCAACGAAGCCTTCCCGTTCATGACCTGGAAAGAAGCTCTGGTCGGCGGTGTGCCAGCGCGGATTTTCCGGATTTCGTTTACCGGTGAGCTGTCGTACGAAGTCAACGTGCAGGCCGACTACGCCATGGGCGTGCTCGAGAAAATCGCCGAGGCCGGCAAGAAGTACAACCTGACTCCATATGGCACAGAAACGATGCACATCCTGCGGGCCGAGAAGGGTTTCATCATCGTTGGGCAGGACACTGACGGGTCGATGACTCCGGATGACTTGAACATGGGCTGGTGTGTCGGTCGCACCAAACCGTTCTCGTGGATCGGCCAGCGTGGCATGAACCGCGAAGACTGCGTGCGTGATCAACGCAAGCAACTGGTGGGCCTCAAGCCGATCGATCCGACCAAATGGCTGCCGGAAGGTGCGCAACTGGTGTTCAACACCAAGCAAGCGATCCCGATGACCATGGTCGGCCACGTGACCTCCAGCTACCTGCACAACTCCCTGGGTTATTCGTTTGCGATGGGCGTGGTGAAAGGCGGGTTGAAGCGCATCGGCGAGCGTGTGTTCGCACCGCTGGCGGATGGCAGCGTGATCGAGGCGGAAATTGTTTCTTCGGTGTTCTTCGATCCTAAGGGTGATCGCCAGAACATTTAATGACCTCGGGTCCTGTGGGCGGGCGGCTATTCGCGAGCAAGCCCGCTCCCACAGGGGAACGCGGTCGAATGTGGGAGCGGGCTTGCTCGCGAAGGCGGCAGCACAGCCACCACAAGGGCCAGAACAAACAGAATTCAGGAAAGGTGCTTTATGACCGCAGCCAATGTTTACCAACAACGCCCAACCACCGGGGCCAAGGCCGAGTCGTCGCTGCACCATGCCGACCTCGCCAGCCTGGCGGGCAAGGGCCGCAAAAACGCCGGCGTGATCGTGCGTGAGAAAAAACTCCTCGGCCACCTGACCATTCGTGGCGATGGCCACGATGCTGCGTTTGCCGCCGGCGTACACAAGGCCCTCGGGATCGAATTGCCGGGTGCGCTGACCGTCGTCATCAAAGGTGAAACCAGCCTGCAATGGATGGGGCCGGATGAGTGGCTGCTGATTGTGCCGACCGGTGAAGAATTGGCCGCCGAGCAAAAACTGCGTGAAGCGCTGGGCGACTTGCACATCGCGATCACCAACGTCAGCGGTGGCCAGCAGATCCTCGAACTGAGCGGCCCGAACGTGCGCCAGGTGCTGATGAAATCCACCAGCTACGACGTGCACCCCAACAGCTTCCCGGTGGGCAAGGCCGTGGGCACGGTGTTCGCCAAGTCGCAACTGGTGATCCGCCATACCGCTGAAGACACCTGGGAACTGCTGATTCGCCGCAGCTTCTCGGATTACTGGTGGTTGTGGTTGCAGGATGCGGCGGCTGAATACGGCCTTAGCGTCCAGGCCTGAGATTTTATCGCCAGCAAGCCGGCTCCTACAGGTCCGTGTCTTACACAGCATTTGTGAACGACAGAAAACTGTAGGAGCCGGCTTGCTGGCGATCAACCGCGCAGCGGTTGCCCATAACAACAGGAGTCACCGCACTATGAGCCGCGCCCCAGACACATGGATTCTGACCGCCGACTGCCCCAGCGTCCTCGGCACCGTGGACGCGGTGACCCGCTTTCTGTTCGAGCAGGGCTGCTACGTCACCGAGCACCATTCTTTCGATGACCGGCTCTCCGGCCGCTTCTTCATTCGTGTGGAGTTCCGTCAACCCGACGGCTTCGACGAGCAGGTCTTCCGCGCCGGTCTCGAAGAGCGCGGTGCCAACTTCGGCATGGTCTTCGAACTGACTGCGCCGAACTACCGGCCAAAAGTGGTGATCATGGTCTCCAAGGCCGATCACTGCCTCAACGACTTGCTCTACCGCCAGCGTATCGGCCAATTGTCGATGGACGTGGCCGCCGTGGTCTCCAACCACCCGGACCTCAAGCCGCTGGCCGACTGGCACCAGATTCCGTACTACCACTTCCCGCTGGACCCGAACGACAAACCGTCCCAGGAGCGTCAGGTCTGGCAGGTGATCGAAGAGTCCGGCGCCGAACTGGTGATCCTTGCCCGCTACATGCAAGTCCTGTCGCCAGAGCTGTGCCGCAAACTCGACGGCAAGGCGATCAACATCCATCACTCCCTGCTGCCCGGTTTCAAGGGCGCCAAACCGTATCACCAGGCCTATAACAAGGGCGTGAAACTGGTCGGCGCGACGGCGCATTACATCAACAACGACCTGGACGAGGGGCCGATCATTGCCCAGGGCGTCGAGGCGGTGGACCACAGTCATTACCCGGAAGATCTGATCGCCAAGGGGCGGGATATCGAAGGGCTGACGTTGGCGCGGGCGGTTGGGTATCACATTGAACGCAGGGTTTTCCTCAACGCGAACAGGACCGTCGTTCTTTAGATCGCTTTCGCGAGCAGGCTCGCTCCCACAGGTTTTGTGTTGGTCACAGACCTTGTGTACGCCCCGGATCCAATGTGGGAGCGAGCCTGCTCGCGATGAGGCCCAATCAGACAACACAAGACACACAGGCAATAACCCGAGCAATCAACGCACCGCCGTTCCATGGCGACGCGACCGCTACATAAAAACAACAGCGAGGTGAAAGCATGTCTGGCAATCGTGGTGTGGTGTATCTCGGCAATGGCAAAGTCGAAATACAGAAAATCGACTATCCGAAAATGCAGGACCCGCGCGGCAGGAAGATTAACCACGCTGTCATCCTGCGTGTGGTTTCCACCAACATCTGTGGTTCCGACCAGCACATGGTGCGCGGCCGTACCACCGCTCAGACTGGTCTGGTGCTCGGCCACGAGATCACCGGCGAAGTCATCGAAAAGGGCAGCGACGTCGAAAACCTGCAAATCGGCGATCTGGTGTCCGTACCGTTCAACGTCGCTTGCGGGCGCTGCCGTTCCTGCAAAGAGATGCACACCGGTGTCTGCCTCAGTGTTAACCCGGCCCGTCCCGGCGGTGCCTACGGTTACGTCGACATGGGCGACTGGACTGGCGGCCAGGCTGAATACGCGATGGTGCCGTACGCTGACTTCAACCTGCTGAAACTGCCGGACCGCGATCGCGCGATGGAAAAAATCCGCGACTTGACCTGCCTCTCCGACATCCTGCCAACCGGTTACCACGGCGCAGTGACGGCCGGCGTTGGCCCAGGCAGCACCGTGTACATCGCCGGCGCTGGCCCGGTTGGCCTGGCGGCTGCCGCGTCTGCTCGCCTGTTGGGCGCAGCGGTGGTGATCATCGGTGACGTCAACACTGTTCGCCTGGCGCACGCCAAGGCCCAGGGTTTCGAAATCGCCGACCTGTCCCTGGACACCCCGCTGCACGAACAAATCGCCGCACTGCTGGGCGAACCGGAAGTGGATTGCGCCGTCGACGCCGTAGGCTTCGAAGCACGCGGCCACGGTCATGACGGAGTGAAACACGAGGCTCCGGCCACCGTGCTCAACTCGCTGATGGGCGTGGTTCGTGTGGCCGGTAAAATCGGTATCCCGGGCCTCTACGTGACTGAAGACCCGGGTGCTGTGGACGCCGCCGCGAAAATGGGCAGCCTGAGCATTCGCTTTGGTCTGGGCTGGGCCAAATCCCACAGCTTCCACACCGGCCAGACGCCAGTGATGAAGTACAACCGCCAGCTGATGCAGGCGATCATGTGGGACCGCATTCACATTGCCGACATCGTAGGCGTGGAAGTCATCAGCCTGGATGACGCGCCACGTGGTTACGGCGAGTTCGATGCGGGCGTGCCGAAGAAGTTTGTGATCGATCCGCACAAACTGTTCAGCGCGGCGTAAGCCTTAAAGCAACGCAAAACGGCGACCTTCGGGTCGCCGTTTTTTTTGGGCCTCACACACAACCCTGTGGCGAGGGGGCTTGCTGTGGCGAGGGGGCTTACCCCCGTTGGGTTGCGAAGCAGCCCCTAAGCCATTCTGCGTGGAGTATCAGGTGATACGCATTGGTTGGATTACGACGGCTGCGCCATCGGACGGGGGCAAGCCCCCTCGCCACAAAAGCGAATCACAGGGCTGCCAACGCGCCTTGATACAGGACCGGCCCGGTCGGCTGCCCGGTCGGCGAGCCACCTTTTGGCTCAAGACTCACCGCCAGTGCAATCGGCTTGCCGATCAAGGTTTTTTGCGCGGCGCTCAACTCAACCTTGCCTTTGCCGCCCGCCGGTATCACACCGAGTGAAATCGGTTTGCCATCCGCTGGAATCGCCCACAGTTCGAGGCTACGACCCGGATCCACCGCCGCCAATGTCAGCGGTTCAACGTTCAGGTAATCCTCATGCGCTTCAACCTTCAGCGCCGGTTGTGCGTTGGCCGTCAGCAACGTAGCGCTGTATCGCGCCGTGTCGCGGGTGTAGATCACGCCCAAGGTCACGGCGATCACCAGCGAACACGCCGCCGCCGTAATCCGCAGCCAATTCCAGAACGGACGCTTCTCAGGCACATGCAGCACTTGCGGCTCTATTCTCGCGGTAATCCCGTGCCACACCCGTTCAGGCACCGGTTGCTCGGGCACTGCTTCAGTCAGGCTGGCCAGGCTTTCCTGCCACTGCGCCAGTTCTGCACGCAACGCCGCGTCCTCCAGCAGCAATTGCTCAAAACGCCGACGCGCGCCAGCGGACATCAGGCCGATGGTGTAATCGGCCGCCAGCGCACGACGCAGGGACGGGGTTTGATAGTTCATGATTCAAGGCACCTGCGCAGGCGTTCCATGCCCCTGCGGATCCAGGATTTCACCGAGCCCAGTGGCGCGGCCAGATGCTCGGCCAGTTCCGAGCAGGACAGGCCTTGAAAGTAAGCCACGGTGATCGACCGGCGTTGCATGCCTTCGAGCGTTTCCAGGCAACGGTTCAGGGCGTTGGCCTCGCGGGCGCTGGTCAATTGTTCGTGGGCCGAGGGGCTTTCATCCACCAGCGACTGTTCTTCGAGATCGGTCAGTGGCCGGTCGCGGTGTTTGCGCAACTGGTCGATGGCCTGGTTTCGCGTGATGTTGATCATCCACGTCAGCGGTGCCGACAGGTGCGCCTCATACCGCGAGGCGTTGTTCCAGATGCGCACAAAACTTTCCTGCAGCACTTCTTCCGCCAGATCAGGACGACCCATGAAGCGCAGGGCCACACCGTGCAAGCGTGGGCTGACGCTGCGGTAAAGCGTCTCGAAAGCGCGGCGGTCGCCCAGTGAACATTGGGCCAACAGCTGCCTGAGCTGATCGATGTCGGCGGTGGAAATAGCGGTTCTCCAGACAATCGAGGGAGCAGCGGTGGGCGGTGTGCGGTACCGGTTGCAGCCAGAGGTTAGTTCACTGCGCGCGGTTGTTCCATTCACGGCCGGACACCTCGAAAAAGCCCGCCGACCCCGATGCGCGGGGCCGGCGGTACGGCTCAGCTTTTCGGCATCAGCACTTTGTCGATGACCTGAATCACGCCGTTGGACTGGTACACGTCGTAGGTGGTGATGTCCGCGACATCACCTTTTTCATCCTTGATGGTGATGTTGTGCGGGCCATTCATCGTCGCCCAAAGCTTGCCGCCGGCAACGGTGGTGAGCTCGGTCTTGCCACCACCGGCCTTGATCTTCTCGGCCAGGGTCTTCATGTCGAGCGTGCCGGCAACCACGTGGTAGGTCAGGAGTTTGCTCAATGCTGCTTTGTTTTCAGGTTTGAGCAGCGTATCGACCGTACCGGCAGGCAGGGCGGTGAAGGCCGAGTTGACCGGGGCGAATACGGTAAACGGCCCTTTACCTTTCAGGGTATCGACCAGGCCGGCGGCTTTTACTGCTGCGACAAGCGTGGTGTGGTCGGCGGAGTTCACCGCGTTCTCGACGATGTTTTTGCTGGGCAACATGCTTTGCCCGCCGACCATGACGGTGTCGTGGCTCATGTCGGCTGCTTGTACGGTGTTCAAGGCAAATACGCCGCCAAGGGCCAGGGTCAGCAGGCTGGCAATCAACGGTGTTTTGATCGAAGTGCGTTTCATGGTGATGTCCTTGTGGGGAGAATCGGCCAGGAATGTCTGTCCGTACTTGATATACGCGGCACGGAGTAGACTGGATGCAGCACCCAATAAATATGTGTGGCACACGTGACCTGTGTGGGAGCGAGTTTGCTCGCGATGAGGGCGTTACATTCAAAATCGATGTTGACTGACATGCCGCTATCGCGAGCAAGCTCGCTCCCACAGGGGCTGGGAACAATCCCCAGGGATTCCAGTCCAACGGACAGTTTTTCGCCGCCCATTGATGGGCGGTTTTCATGGCATAAGAGGATGTCTGGATGAAGATTTCACGCGGTTTTGTACTGGCTTCGCTGATGTCACTGGCCGCCAGCCCGGTCTTCGCAGGCTTCAGCCTGGATGACGTGACCAAAGCGGCGTCGAGCATGCAGGGCGGCAACGCGGCCACCGCCGCCGCGCCGACGCAGGAAACGGCGAACCTGTTGGGCGCGCTGACTTCGCAATTGAACGTCAAACCGGAGCAAGCCGTCGGTGGTACCGCTGCGATGTTGGGGCTGGCGAAAAATCAGTTGAGCACGACCGACTATTCGCAACTGGCCAAGAGCGTACCGGGGCTGGACAAGCTGTCCGGTGGCGGAGAGCTGGGTGCCCTCGCGGGTATGCTCGGCTCTTCCGGCAAGTCGGCCGGTCTTGAGAACGCGCTGGGCAACGTCAAGGACACCAATGACTTGAACACCGCGTTCAGTGCCTTGGGCATGGACAGCGGCATGGTCGGTCAGTTTGCCCCGGTACTGCTCGATTTCCTCGGTAAGCAAGGCGTTGGCGGTCCACTGCTGAACAGCTTGGGCAGCATCTGGGGCGCCGGCACCGGCAGTTGATTCAACGGCGCTCGCCGCGCAATGCGTCGATGCGCTGGTCTTTTTCGATCCAGAGCTGGTTGACCCAGTTCTGGATTTTTTCGCGAAACAGCGGATCGTTTTCGTAATCGCCTTGCCACAGCGCCGGGTCTAGCTCGCGGGTCTTGATGTCGATAATGACCCTCGGCACGTTGCCGCTGATCAAGTCCCAGAACCCGGGAATCGCCTGTTGCGGATACACCACCGTCACATCGAGCACGGCGTCCAGCTGTTCGCCCATCGCTGCCAGCACAAACGCCACGCCACCGGCTTTGGGCCGAAGCAGGTGAGTGAAGGGTGATTGCTGCTGGGCACTTTTCGCGGCGGTGTAGCGTGTGCCTTCCAGGTAATTGACCACCGTCACCGGCTGACGCTTGAACAGCTCGCACGCCGCTTTGGTGATTTCCAGATCCTTGCCGGCCAACTCCGGGTGCTTGGCCAGGTACGCCTTGGTGTAGCGCTTCATGAACGGGTAATCCAGCGCCCACCACGCCAGCCCCAGGAACGGCACCCAGATCAGCTCCTTCTTGAGGAAGAACTTGAAGAACGGCGTGCGCCGGTTCAGGGTCTGGATCAATGCCGGGATATCAACCCAGGATTGATGGTTGCTGATCACCAGATAGGACGTGTCGACACGCAAGCCTTCGCCGCCGCGGATGTCCCAACGGGTCGGGATGCACAGCCGGAAAATCAGTTTGTCGATCTCGGCCCAGGTCTCGGCGATCCACATCACGGCCCATGAGGCGTAGTCGCGATAGCGACCGGGCAGGACCAGTTTGAGCAGGGCAAACACCATCAGCGGCCCGATCAGGACCAGGGTGTTGAGCAACAGCAGCAGGGTGACGAAACAGCCGGTGAGCAGGCGGCGCATAAATAACTCTTGGGATCATTTGGGCGCGACATGATAAGCAGCTTCGGGCGGGAGGCCAAATCGGGGGTGACGAATGTTTCACCTTTGAGGCGTTAACCTAGCAGCCTGCTGATATCTACTGTGGCGAGGGGGCTTGCCCCCGTTGGGCGGCGAAGCGGCCCCAAAAGGATGTGTCGCGATCTATCAGGTAGATCGAATGAACCGGTTTACGACTGCTTTGCAGTCGGACGGGGGCAAGCCCCCTCGCCACAGGGATCTATGACAGTCCAACTATCGTTGTTGTTTGCGGTCTAGAGTTCGGCCACTGCGCCCCAATTTCCAAAGGATGCCCATTACGTGAAATCGATCCTCGCACTGTTTTCCCTGGTGGCCCTGCCGGTCCTGGCCGCCGAGCCGACCCTGTACGGGCGTTACGAATACATCGCGCTGCCGGAAATCGGCGGCGAGGTGCTCAAGGCCAAGATGGACACCGGCGCCCTGACCGCGTCGCTGTCGGCCAAGGACATCGAAACCTTCACCCGCGACGGCGAAGACTGGGTGCGTTTCCGCCTCGCCACCAAGGACGCCAGCAACAAAGTCTACGAACACAAGGTCGCGCGGATCAGCAAGATCAAGACTCGCTCTGAAGAAGAGGACGATGACAAGGAAGCGGTCGAGCCCACCAAGCGTCCGGTGGTCGATCTGGAACTGTGCCTGGGCAACGTCAAGCGCACCGTCGAGGTCAACCTGACCGACCGCAGCAGCTTCAACTACCCTTTGTTGATCGGCGCCAAGGCCTTGCGTGAATTCGGCGCAGCGGTGAACCCGGCACGTCGTTTTACCGCCGACAAACCCGACTGCTGAATTCAAGTGGTCTGATTGACGTGACGTGAGCCTTGGGGCACCGTTCGCCCACTTCATAAACGGGCCAGGACGCCATGCCTCATATCTTGATTGTCGAAGACGAAGCGGCGATTGCCGACACCCTGGTTTTCGCGTTGCAGGGTGAAGGCTTCACCACGACCTGGCTGAGCCTGGGTGCGGCAGCGCTGGAGCATCAGCGTGCCGCGCCAGCGGATTTGATCATTCTCGACATTGGTTTGCCCGATATCAGCGGCTTCGAGACCTGCAAGCAATTGCGCCGTTTCAGCGAAGTGCCGGTGATCTTCCTCAGTGCCCGCGATGCCGAAATCGACCGGGTGGTGGGCCTGGAGATCGGTGCCGACGATTACGTGGTCAAGCCCTTCAGCCCACGGGAAGTGGCCGCTCGGGTCCGGGCCATTCTCAAACGCATGGCGCCAAGGACTGTGGCCGAATCCTCATCGGCGCTGTTTCGGGTCGACAACGAACGGGTGCAAATCAATTATCGCGGTCAACCGCTGAGCCTGACCCGTCACGAATTCCGCTTGCTGCAATGCCTGCTGGAACAACCCGAGCGGGTGTTCAGCCGCGATCAGTTGCTGGATGCGTTGGGCATCGCCGCCGATGCCGGTTACGAGCGCAGCATCGACAGCCACATCAAGAGCGTGCGCGCCAAATTGCGTCTGGTACGGGCAGACGCCGAGCCAATCCAGACCCATCGCGGCCTCGGCTACAGCTACAGCCCGGGGCACAGCTGATGCCGCTGGGGATCCGGATTTTCCTGGTCTACGTGCTGTTCATCGGCCTGACCGGTTACTTCGTGCTCAACACCGTGATGGAAGAAATCCGTCCCGGTGTGCGCCAGTCCACCGAAGAAACCCTGGTCGACACGGCCAACCTGATGGCCGAAATCCTGCGCGACGACTTCAAGGCCGGGACCCTCAACCAGAATCGCTGGCCCGAGTTGCTCAAGGCCTACGGCGAGCGGCAACCGAAGGCAAGCATCTGGGGCTTGCCGAAGAATCAGGTCAATCACCGCATCTACGTCACCGACGCCAAAGGCATCGTGGTGCTGGACTCCAGCGGCGCGGCGGTGGGGCAGGATTACTCGCGCTGGAACGACGTCTACCTGACCCTGCGCGGCGAATACGGCGCCCGCTCCACGCGCAGCGATCCGAACGACGCCAATTCCTCGGTGATGCATGTAGGCGCTCCGATCCGCGACAATGGCCAGATCATCGGCGTGGTTACCGTGGCCAAGCCCAACAGCTCGTTGCAGCCTTACGTCGATCGCACCGAACGACGATTGCTGGTGTATGGCGCCGGGCTGATTGGCCTTGGCCTGTTGTTCGGGGCGTTGTTGTCGTGGTGGTTGAGCGCAGCGCTGCGACGGTTGACCGCTTATGCGCAAGCGGTGAGTGACGGCCGACGGGTCGAGGTGCCGCATTACCGCGGCGGCGAACTGGAGCAACTGGCGACAGCGGTGGAGCACATGCGCACGCAGCTCGAAGGCAAGGCCTACGTCGAGCGTTACGTGCACACGCTGACCCATGAATTGAAGAGTCCATTGGCAGCGATTCGTGGGGCGGCGGAGTTGCTGCAGGGCGAGATGCCATTGGCACAGCAGCAGCGGTTCGTCAGCAATATTGATAGCGAAAGCGTGCGCATGCAGCAGTTGATTGAGCGGCTGTTGAACCTGGCGCAGGTGGAGCAACGCCAAGGTCTTGAGGAGCGGGTGGCGGTGCCGTTGGCCGGGTTGGTGGATGAAGTGTTGAAGGCCCAGGCGGCGCGGATCGAGGGCAAGCAGTTGCGCGTGGAGCAACAGATTTCAACGGACCTGACGCTGACCGGTGAGCCGTTTCTGTTGCGTCAGGCGCTGGGGAACTTGTTGGAGAACGCGCTGGATTTCACCCCGGTTCAGGGTGTGCTGCGTTTCAGCGCCGAGCGTGTTGGGGAACAGATTGAGTTCAGGCTGTTCAACCAGGCAGAGGCGATTCCCGACTATGCGTTGCCGAGGTTGAGCGAGCGGTTTTATTCGTTGCCGCGTCCGGACAGCGGGCGGAAAAGTACAGGGTTGGGGCTAAATTTTGTCGAAGAAGTGGTCAAGTTGCATGGCGGGTCGTTGAGCATTGGCAATGCTGAGGGCGGTGTTGAAGTCAGGTTGCGCCTGGCTTAGGACCGAGTCGCGGCATTCGCGAGCAGGCTCGCTCCCACTAGAGGCAGTGCAGTCTCCACATAAACTCCATAATCCCTCCATAAATCCCCCACACAGCGCTCCCAGAATCTCCCGATCCAAACAGGGAGAGTCCCATGAACCGCAGCCTGACCCTAAAACTCGGGGCCATTGCCCTTCTGATTTTGTTGCTACTGATTCCGCTCTTGATGATCAACGGCATTATCCAGGACCGCCAGCAACTGCGTGACGGTGTACTCGAAGACATCGCCCGCAGCTCCAGTTTCAGCCAGCAACTGAGCGGCCCGCTGATGGTGGTGCCGTATCGCAAAGTGGTGCGCACCTGGAAGCTTAACGAGAAAACCAACCAGCGCTACCAGGACATCGGCGAAGAGCGCGGTCGTTTGTACTTCCTGCCAGAGCGTTTCGAGCTCGATGGTCAGATCCAGACCGAACTCCGCTCGCGGGGCATTTACGAGGCGCGCCTGTTCCATGCAGAAAACCATATCAGCGGGCACTTCTCGGTCCCGGCGCAATGGGGCATCAAGGAAGACTTTGCGGATTACCAGTTTGACCAGCCGTTTCTGGCGGTGGGCATCAGCGACATTCGCGGCATCGAAAATGCGTTGAAACTGGACCTGAACGGCCAGACGCTGGACTTCGTTCCGGGCAGTCAGGTGGGTTGGCTGGGCGAGGGCGTGCACGTGACGTTGCCAGCGCTGGACACCAAACAAGTCACAGAGCTGGCCTTCGGTTTTGACCTGCGTTTGCAGGGCACCGGGCAGTTACAGATTCTTCCGGTGGGCAAGACCAGCAAAGTCTCGCTGAGCGCGAACTGGCCGCATCCGAGCTTCATCGGCAACTACCTGCCGGCCCAGCGTGAAGTCACCGATCAAGGCTTTACAGCCAACTGGCAGACGTCGTTCTTCTCCACCAACCTGCAGGAAGCGCTGAGCAGTTGTGTGTCCGGCGGTGGTTGCGAGGCGTACAACGGGCGCAGCTTCGGCGTGAGCTTTATCGATCCGGTGGATCAGTATCTGAAGAGTGATCGGGCGATCAAATATGCGTTGCTGTTTATCGTCCTGACCTTCGCCGGATTCTTCCTGTTCGAAGTGCTGAAAAGCCTGGCGGTGCACCCGGTGCAATACGCGTTGGTCGGCGTGGCGTTGGCGTTCTTCTATCTGTTGCTGCTGTCGCTGTCCGAACACATCGGCTTTGCCCTGGCGTATCTGTTGTCGTCGGCGGGCTGTGTGTTGTTGATCGGGTTTTATGTCTGCCATGTGCTGCGCAGCGTGCGCCATGGCTTGAGTTTTTCGGCGGGGCTGGCGGCGTTGTACGGCTTGCTCTATGGCTTGTTGAGTGCCGAGGATTACGCGTTGCTGATGGGCTCGTTGTTGCTGTTCGGCTTGCTCGGGGTGTTCATGGTGTTGACCCGTAAGCTGGACTGGTACGGGATCGGGCAGAAGAACGCGAAGCCGATGGTGTTTGATCTGGGGGCGGTGGAATGAGCCGGTCGATTGGGTTGCGGGAGGATCAGCGGGAAGGGGAGGTGTTGGCAACGCTGATTGCGGTGTTGTTTCCGGTGGATGCGGTGTGGTGCCATCGCGAGCAGGCTCGCTCCCACAAGGAATCTGCAGCGGACGCAAAATTTGCAGACACCGCAGATCAATTGTGGGAGCGAGCCTGCTCGCGAAGAGGCCGGAACAATCAATGAAGATCTAGACCTTAGGCATCGTCGCCAACATCGAAGGCCGCTGACTCACCTCGAAATACCACGCCGTCAACTGCGGATTCGCCTCGCGCCATTGCAGATCCGGATGGCGCAGGTCGATGTAGCCCAGCGCACAGGCCACGCTGATCGCCGCGACATCGAAATGGCTGGTCAGCTCGGCAATCGCGTCCTTTTCCAGCAACGCCAAGCCGCGACGAATCTTGTCGCGCTGGGCATCCAGATACTCGTCCCAATGCTTCTGCGGGTCGCGCAGGACCATTTCGTAACGAACCAGCACCGACGCGTCCATGATCCCGTCGGCCAGGGAGGCCAGGGTCAGGCGACGCCAGCGGGCCGAGCCTTCGCGCGGAATCAGCGGGTTGCCGACATGCTGGTGATCGAGGTAATCGAGGATCACCCGGCTGTCATGGATGACGGTGCCGTCGGCCAGGCGCAGGGCGGGGATTTTGCCCAGCGGGTTGTCTTCGTTGAGTGACAGGTCCGGGTTGACCGGCGTGAGCACACAGTCTTGCAGCGCCACGCGGCCGGTCTGACCGGTTTCGTGCAGCAGCACCATGACTTTACGAACGAAGGGCGATAACGAGTTGTGGTACAGGGTCATGCTGGGGGCGGACATGGCAACGTCTCGGTCGGTGGCAGTGTCGGGCAGCATAGCGCACCGACACAGTTCAGTGACGTTGCAAGAGGCCGCGCAGGGCGAAGAACGCGGGCACGCCCAGGCCGAGCCAGCTGAGGGCGTCCCACACGCCATCACCCAGCAGCGCGGCGAACAACCCGGCAGCGCTGAGCAAGGCGATAAACGCGGGTGTGCCGAAGACCTTCCAGAAGTTCGATTGCCTCGGCTTCATGCTTGAGCCTCGGCAGGTTCGAGCACTGGTTTTGCCGCTTTGCGCCGCACCACCCACAGGTAAACCCCGCTGCCGAGCACGATGATGGTCAGCACATCGAGGGTCGCCCACAGGATCTTCATCGGCATGCCGCCGTAATCGCCAAAGTGCAGCGGCTGCGACATGCCCATGGCGTCCATGTACCACGGTCGTTCAGCCACGGCGGTGACTTGCAGGGTGCTGGCGTCGATCAGCACCGGTGTCAGCAAGTGCGATGTCAGGTGGGTGCTGCCTTTCATGAACACCGCGTAATGGTGTTCGCTGGAAAACCGCGTGCCGGGGAAGGCGATGAAGTCGGGCGTCATGTCTGGCGCCACTTCCTCGGCAATGTCGAGCAGACGGCTCGCCGGTGCGAGGTGCGTCAGCGGTGGCGCGTCGCGGTACGGTGCGACCATCGCAGTCAGGCTGTCGTTGCGCCAGGCAGCAATCAGCAGGTCGGCACAGGCACTGATCACGCCGGTCACGCCGACGACGAGCGCCCAGGTCAGCGTGACCACGCCGATCAGGTTGTGCAGATCCAGCCAGCGCAGGCGAGTGGATTTGTCCTGGCGCACGGTGGCGAATTTCAAGCGACGCATGAAGGGCAAGTACAGCACCGTCCCGGAAATGATCGCCGCCACAAACATCAGCCCCATGAACGCCAGCAGCAACTTGCCCGGCAGGCCGGCAAACATGTCCACGTGCAGGCGCAGCATGACCATCATGAATCCGCCATTGGCCGAGGGCATCTCCACGGCTTCGCCGGTGCGGGCGTCGAGCATGAAGGTGTGCGAGGAGTTCGGCTCGGTGCCGGCGGTGGCCGCCATGATCGTAACGGCGCCGTTGGGCTCGTCGTCCTCAAAACCGAAGTACTGCATGACCTCGCCGGGACGATGCTTTTCAGCCGCCTGCACCAACTGCTGCAAATCCAGCCTCGGTGTGTCCGCCGGCATCGACTTCAACTCGGCAGCATCGCCCAGCAGATGGTCGATCTCGTGGTGGAAGATCAACGGCAACCCGGTCAATGCCAGCATCAGCAAAAAGACCGTGCAGATCAGGCTGGTCCAGGTGTGGACGAAGGACCAGCGGCGGATTGTTTTACTTTTCATTTCCAGGCCTTCAGAAATACCAAAGCCGTCCTGAAGAGGACGGCCTGGTGTTGGGGCATGTCAGGTCAGACGATTACCACTTGTAGGTTGCACTGGCGACGACGCTGCGCTGGTCGCCGTAGTAGCAGTAGAAACTGTCACAAGTGGAGATGTAGTCCTTGTCGAACAGGTTGGTGGCGTTCAGGGCCAGGGACGCGCCTTTCAGGGTGTTGTCCAGGCGGCCGAGGTCGTAATGAACGGCAGCGTCGAACACGGTGTAGGCATCTGCCTTGCCCAGTTCGGTGTTGGCCTGATCGCCATAGGTATTGCCGGTGTAGCGAACGCCGGCGCCTACGCCGAAGCCGTCCAGCACGCCGTTGTGCCAGGTGTAGTCAGTCCACAGCGAGGCCTGTTGGTTAGGCATCAGTTGCAGGCGATTGCCTTTGAAGTCGCCATCCTGCACTTCGGATTTGGCCAGGGTGTACGCGGCGATGAGCTTGAGGTTTTCGGTCACGTCGGAAACCGCTTCCAGTTCCAGGCCTTTGACTTTGACTTCACCGGTCTGGCTGGTGATCGGCGTACCGGCAACCGTGGTGGTGACCGAGACGTTTTTCTGGGTCAGGTCGTAGATCGCAGCGGTCAGCAGGGTGTTGCTGCCGGGCGGCTGGTACTTGATGCCCAGTTCCCACTGCTTGCCTTCGGTGGGTTTGAACGATTCGGTGGACGAAGCCGCAGCGCCGGTGGTCGGCTGGAAGGATTCGGCGTACGACAGGTACGGCACAAAGCCCGAGTCGAAGACGTAGCTGATCGCCGCGTTGCCGCTGAAATTCTTGTCGCGCTCGGTGTTGGTGGCATCGCCCTTGTTGAAGAACTTGGTGCCGGTATGCACCCAGTCTTCACGGCCGCCGAGGGTCAGGCGCCATTGGTCGAGGGCCATTTGATCCTGCACGTACAGGCCGGTCTGGTAGGTCTTCTGGTCGTAATCGTAGAACGCGGTGGAACGCGCCGGACGCTCGATCGGCAAGCCATGGATCGGGTTGTTGACGTTGATCGGTGGTGCGGTGCCGAAAATGGAGAGGTAATTGGTATTGCTGCGTTGGTGATCGAGACCAAGCAGCACGGTGTGATTCACTTCGCCGGTCGCGAAGTCAGCCTGGAAATTGTTATCCACGGCGAACTGGCTGATGTCTTCATCGACGCTGGTGGTGGTGCGGCCAACATTGCCCGCGTCATCCACCTGGGTGAACGGATACGAGCCAACGGTGACGGCCTGGAACGACAGATCCGTCTTGGTGTAACGCAGGTTCTGCCTGAACTGCCAGACGTCGTTCAAGCGATGTTCGAACGCATAGCCCAGCGCGTAGTAGGTGCGGTCGTAGTATTCCCACTCCGGATCGCCGAGGTTTTTGTGGTGAGAAATATCACCGAACGGCATGTCGATTTTCGTACCTTGCACCGGCAGGAACTGGCTGGTGATGCCGGTATCGTCACGGGTGAACTGGGTGAGCAAGGTGAATCGGGTGTCTTCGTCGATGTTCCAGGTCAGGCTCGGCGCAATGTTGTAGCGCTTGTTGTCGACGTGGTCGATCTGCGTGTCACTGTCGCGCACCACACCGCTCAGGCTGTAGAGAAACTGGCCTTCGTCATCGATCTTGCCGGTGCTGGCGAAGTTGATCTGGCGCTGGTTGTAGTTGCCGTATTGCAGTTGGATTTCGTGGCTGTCTTCAGCGGTTGGACGACGGCTGACCATGTCCAGCAGGCCGCCCGGAGGGGTTTGGCCATAAACGGACGAAGCCGGGCCGCGCAGAACGGCGAGGCGATCGAGGTTCCACGTTTCCTGTTTCGGGGTGGCATACGTGCCTTTAGGCAGTGGCAGGCCATCGAGGAACTGGGTCGGTTCGAAACCACGCACGCGCAACCAGTCGGCGCGGGTGTCGCTGCCGTAGCTGCTGGCGGTGGTGCCGGGCATGTAGCGCACGGCGTCATCGAGGTTCTGGACGTTGCGGTCGTCCATTTGCTCGCGTGTAACGACGGAAATCGAGCGCGGTGCGTCGACCAGCGCAGTATCGGTCTTGGTGCCGGCGGCGGTACGTTTGGCGAGGTAGCCGTCTACCGGGCCCCAGGCACTTTCGATGTTTTCCGTACCAATGACCGCGGTTTCCGGCAGGGCCAGTGTGCCCTCGGGAATGGCGACCAGGCTGTAGGTGCCGGCGCTGCTTTGTTCCAGTTGCAGCCCTGTGCCGCGCAAGGCTTCACGCAGGGCGGCGGCCGCGTCGAACTGACCCTTCACCGGCGCCGAGGTTTTGCCCGCGGCCAGGGATGGATTCAGCGACAGCGCCAGGCCGGCCTGGCTGGCAATCTGATTCAGGGTGCTGGCCAATGGCGCGGCCGGCAGGTTGTAGGCGTGAACGCTGGAGGCCTGTTCAGCGGCGATCAGCTGAGTGCTGGCCAGAGGGGCACAAAGGGCAATGGCGATAGCCAGCAAACTGGGGCGCAACAAGGTGTTCAGCGAACGGGACATACGGCGGCTCCTGAATGGAAACATTTCTCAATTGTTTAGGTGCCGGACGAGAATTGAAAAGTGATAGGGCTGGATGAAAATAATTTCGATTCAGAAAATTGATTGAGTCAGACGGCATCTTCGCGAGCAGGCTCGCTCCCACAGTTTGATCTTTGGTGTACACAGAATTTGAGTCCACTGGAGATCCCCTGTGGGAGCGAGCCTGCTCGCGAAGACGGCCGCTCAGACACCACAGGACTCAAGGTTTGGCATCAGCCTTCGCCACCGTCACCCACCACGGCGTGTGTTGTTCGATCTGCACCGGCAGGGTCGGCAGCAGGGCGCTCAAGGCTTTGTCGGTGTCATGCAGCGGGAAGCTCCCAGTGATCCGCAGGTCGGCAATCTCGGGTGCAACACCCAGGTGCCCGCGCCGATACCGGCCGAGTTCGAACACCAGGTCTTCCAGGCGGGCGTTATCGACCACCAGCATGCCGCGAGTCCACGCGTCGGCGCCGGCATTGACGGCGACAATCGGCCCCAGGCCATTGCTGCGCATTAGCACTTGCTGGCCTTCTTGCAGAATCTGTTCTTCAGGACTCGCCTGCGGATGCGCGGCGACGGCGGACTTCAACACGCTCAGGCGCGTGCCTTCTTCCTCGCGCTTGACCAGGAACAACGTCCCGAGTGCACGCATGCTGCCTTCGCGGGTTTCGACGATAAACGGCCGGGCATCGCCGTGACCGGTCTCGACGAGGATTTCGCCTTCCTGAAGGATGATCCGCCGCTGCTTCTCATCAAAACGGATGTCCACGGCGCTGTGGGTGTTGAGGTTGAGCAGCGTGCCGTCCGCCAGGCGCAGGGTGCGCTGCTCGCCGGTGGCGGTGCGCTGGTCTGCCAGCCAATAGTCGAGGGGCAAATAACGCTCACCGGCAAACAACGCCAGTCCGATCACGGCGATAACACTGGCCACACCGCTGCCCAGTTTGCGCACGCGACGACGAATGCTTTCACGCGATTGCAGCAACGCCGTGCGAGCCGGGCCGTTGGCAACGCTGAAACGCTGGTCGAGCATGCCCAGCTGGCGCCAGGCGCGGGCATGTTCCTCGTGGGCTGCGTGCCACTGGCTGAACGCTTCGCGCTCCACCGGACTGCCGGAGTCGAGGGACAATTGCCAGGCAATCGCTGCATCCAGCACTTTGGCCGACACCGGTTTGGAGCTGACCGGGCTCATACCGGTTCACCGTACAAGGCGATGTAGCACTGACGAATCCCTTGGGCCAGGTATTGCCGGACACGCGGCACCGAGACGCCCAGTCGTTCGGCGATTTCGGCATGGGTGAGGCCGTCGAGGCGGTTATAGAGAAACGCGGCGCGAGCCTTGCTCGACAGCTGACCCAGCAAACGGTCGATGGCCTTGAGGTCTTCGAGGATCAACTGCTGCTCCTCGACCGACGGTTGTTCGCCTTCGGGGATCAGCATCAGTTCGGTGAGGTAGGCCTGTTCCAGCGCTGCGCGGCGGAAGTAGTCGAACAGCAGGCCTTTGGCAATTGCCACCAGGAACGCCCGCGGCTCGCGGGGTTCATTCAGCTCATCGCGGCCCAGCAACCGCACAAAGGTGTCCTGGCTCAGGTCTTCGGCACGTTGCGGGCACGCCACGTTGCGTCGCAGCCAGGCCAATAGCCAACCGCGATGGTCGCGATATAACGCACCAACGAGCTCACTGTGGGGGCTTTGGATTGACGACACGCAGCATCACCGATTGGGAAGTGTTAACTAACGAGAATTGTTCGCGATTGTGGCAGAGGCGGGGAAGGTAAGCAATTGGCGCTGGTCGGGTGAATGGAGTGTTAAGTAACCAGTTCGACCGCGTTATCGTTCTTCGCGAGCAGGCTCGCTCCCACAGGGTTCAGCGTTAACCCTGTGGGAGCGAGCCTGCTCGCGAAGGCACCAGTCAATTCACCCCATTACTAGAATGAAGGCGCATGCTGCCGGCGTTTCCACTGACTCACCCGCTGCTGCAAATTCAACGGACTATGAATCTGCTGCTGCCGCGCCCGGCTAAACAGGATCAACGCCAATTCAGCCGTCGCCAACGCATCGGCACTGGCGTTATGTCGCTCGAACACTTGCAGCTTGAACCAGTCGATCCACTCATCCAGCCCAGCCTCGCGAATGTGCGCCTGAGGGCACAGCAGCGGGGCGATGTCTGCCACATCCAGAAACGGATTCGCCAACTTGTAGCCCAGGTGGTCTTTCAATGCGCGGCCCAGCATGTGCTGATCGAACGGCGCATGAAACGCCAACACCGGGCTGTCGCCGAGGAACTCCATGAAATCGAGCAGGGCTTGCGCCGGGTCGCTGCCGGCCGCAATGGCGCTAGGGCCGAGGCCATGAATCAGCATGCTGGGCGCGAGCTTCATATCGGCGCATTGCAGCGTGCGTTCGAACTGCTGGCTGAAGTCGATGGCGCCGTCCTCGATCAGCACGGCACCAATGGACAACACCCGATCCCTGTTCAGGTTGAGCCCGGTGGTTTCCAGGTCGAGCACCACCCAGCGTTGTTCACGCAGGCTGCATTCACCCAGCTCGGCTACCGCCGGCAAGCACTTGAGTCGTTGTTGCAACTCCTCCGTCAGCAGCGGGGTAGCCGGGCGCAGCCATGAAAACAGGCTCATAGCTGATACCGCAGGGTCAGGCTGCTTTGCAGGCGTTGCGCCTGGCGCAAGGATTCGCGCAGGATCCGTCGGTCCAGATGATTGAGGCTGTCCGGATCGACCCGGTTGGAGTAGGGCAAGTTCTCCCGCGTTTGCAGCTGATGTTGCTGCATGCGGGTTTGCTGAATGAAGTGGTACGCCTCTTCATAGGCGGCCCCGTCCAGCGGCTGAATGATTTCCTTGGCCACCAGTTGGCGAAAACGCTCCAGGGTATTGTTGGTCTCGATCCCGTGGGCCAATGCCAGCAACCGTGCGCCATCGACGAAGGGAGTCAGCCCCTGCACCTTGAGGTCCAGCGTGGCTTTTTCACCGTTCTTGCGCGCCAGCACGAACTCCCGGAAACGTCCCACCGGTGGACGATTGCGCAAGGCGTTTTCGGCCAGCATCCGCTGGAACAACCGGTTATCGCCGACCTGATCAAGAATCGCGCGACGCAGTTGTTCGCACCCTTGCTCGTCACCCCAGACCACGCGCAGGTCGAAATAAATGCTCGAACCCAGCAGGTTCTCCGGCGTCGCCTCGCGGATAAACGCCGCAAACCGTCGCGCCCATTCGGCCCGCGACAAACACAACTCCGGGTTGCCGGCCATGATGTTGCCCTTGCACAGCGTGAAGCCGCAGAGCGCCAGGCTCTGGTTGATCTGCTGGGCTATCGGCAACAGCTTGCCGCGAATCTCGGCAGCGTGCGCGGCGTCCCTGGCCTCGAACAGAATGCCGTTGTCCTGATCGGTGTGCAGCGTCTGCTCACGCCGGCCTTCGCTGCCGAAGCACAACCAACTGAACGGCACGCCGGGGTCGCCTTTGTCGGCGAGGGTCAGTTCGATCACCCGGCACACGGTGTGGTCGTTGAGCAAGGTGATGATGTGGGTGATCTGCGTCGACGAGGCGCCATGAGCCAGCATGCGCTCGACCAGTTGGCCGATCTCGCCACGCATCAGCACCAGGTTTTCGATGCGCTGGGCGCTGCGAATCGTCCGTGCCAGGTGCACCAGATCCACCCGTTGCAGGGAAAACAGGTCGCGTTCCGAGACCACGCCGCACAGGCGTTGATCTTTCACCAGGCAGACATGCGCGATGTGCCGCTCGGTCATGGCGATGGCTGCGTCGAAAGCGCTGTGGTCCGGCGACAGGAAAAACGGCGCCTGGGTCATGTGTCGGTCGATGGTTTCGTTGAAGTCGTTGGTGCCGGCCGCTACCACATGGCGCAGGTCGCGCAGGGTGAAGATCCCCAGCGGGGCTTTGTGTTCATCGACCACGACGATGCTGCCGACCTGTTGCTCGTGCATCAGCGTCACTGCTTCACGCAGCGGCGTCGCCGGGCTGCAGGTCACCGGGTGGCGCATGGCCAATTCGCCCAGGCGTGTGTTCAGCGAGTACTGAGTGCCGAGGGTTTCCACGGCTTTTTGCTGGACTTGCTGGTTGACCTGATCCAGCAGGCTACTGACGCCGCGCAGGGCAAAGTCGCGGAAGGTGCTGGAAATCGCGAACAGTTTGATGAACGCCAGCTTGTTCAATTGAAGGCAAAAGGTGTCTTCGGCGGCCAAGTGCTCAGTTCGGGTCGCCCGTTCACCCAGCAACGCAGCCAAGGGGAAGCATTCCCCCGTGGTGATTTCGAACGTGGTTTCGGTGCCACCCTTGGCCGTGTGCGGGCGCTCGCCTACGACGCGGCCCTGTTTGACGATGTAGAAATGTTCAACCGGGCCATCGGCGGGCTTGATGATGCTGTCGCCGGGGGCATAAAAACGCAGCTGACATTGTTCAACCAGGTACGCCAGGTGAGCGTGTTCCATCTGATTGAAGGGCGGGAAACGCTGAAGGAATTGCAAGGTACCCTGAATGTTTTGCAATACGGCGGTTTTCCCTGCCTGTGTGAAGGCGTCCGCTTTACTCATAACCATTACCGCAGTCTTTTTTGAATTGTTGTTGTCGGATGACTCTGCCATCGTCCGCCCCTGCGTGCGGAGTGCCCATTGGACGTAAGTCTAGGTAGGCCTTGCAGGTGTCGGAAGTTAGGAAATGTCTGACGCAAATGTGGGAAAAACCTCCTACATTGGCTATAGAAAAAGTTTCCGACGACGTGCACATTGAGGGTCTGCTTAGCGGTGTCTGACGATTGAGCTAGGGGATTGAATTGAAAACGTAGAGAGCGCCATGTCCGACCAAGATATTTTGAGTGATGCCGAGCGCGAGGCGCTGAGTGCCGTCATGCTCGAACCCGATTTGCCGCCGCAGCGAGTGCTGATCGTCGACGACGATAAAGATGCACGCGAGTTGTTGTCGCAGATTCTTGGACTGGACGGTATTCGCTGCATCACCGCTGCCAGTGGTGAAACCGCACTCAAGTTGCTGGTTGCTGAAGAGGAAGTGAAAAAGCCTTCAATCGGTCTGGTGATCACCGATTTGCGTATGGGCAATGTCGATGGCCTGGAACTTATCCGTCAGGTGCGTGAGTCGGTTCGGGCGGCCTTGCCCATCATCATTGTTTCCGGCGACGCTGACGTGAAAGACGCCATCGCGGCGATGCATTTGAGTGTGGTGGATTTCCTGCTCAAGCCTATCGACACCGAGAAGTTGCTGGAGCTGGTCAAGCATGAGTTGGGCATAGAGCCTTAGTACTGATCTCTCTGATTCACACACACACAGTGGATTGCATTCACAAATAAAAAAGCCCTGATCGAAAGATCAGGGCTTTTTCATGTCCAGCGTCAGCGACTAGTTACAGGCCATTGGCAGCCTTGAACTCGCGACGACGACGGTGCAGAACCGGCTCGGTGTAGCCGTTCGGCTGCTTCGTGCCTTCGACCACCAGTTCGACCGCCGCCTGGAAGGCGATGTTGCTGTCGAAGTTCGGGGCCAGCGGACGGTACAGCGCGTCATTGGCGTTCTGACGGTCAACCACCGGCGCCATGCGCTTGAGGCTTTCCATCACTTGCGCTTCGGTCACGATGCCGTGGCGCAGCCAGTTGGCGATGTGCTGGCTGGAAATACGCAGCGTTGCACGGTCTTCCATCAGGCCGACGTCGTTGATGTCCGGCACTTTCGAGCAACCCACGCCCTGGTCGATCCAGCGCACCACATAACCGAGAATGCCCTGGGCGTTGTTGTCCAGTTCGTTCTTGATCTGTTCGGCGGTCCACTGTGGATTGACGGCCAGCGGGATGGTCAGGATGTCGTCCACCGAAGCGCGCGCACGTTTGGCCAGTTCGGCCTGACGGGCGAACACGTCGACCTTGTGGTAGTGCAACGCGTGAAGCGCAGCTGCGGTCGGCGATGGAACCCAGGCCGTGTTCGCGCCGGCCAGTGGGTGGGCGATTTTCTGTTCGAGCATCGCCGCCATCAGGTCGGGCATCGCCCACATGCCTTTGCCGATCTGCGCGCGACCTTGCAGGCCGGTGCTCAAGCCGATATCGACGTTCCAGTTCTCGTAGGCGCCGATCCACTTCTCGGCCTTCATGTCGGCCTTGCGCACCATCGGGCCGGCTTCCATGGAGGTGTGGATTTCATCGCCCGTACGGTCGAGGAAACCGGTGTTGATAAACACCACGCGCTCGCTGGCCGCCTTGATGCAAGCCTTGAGGTTGACCGTGGTACGGCGCTCCTCGTCCATGATCCCGACTTTCAGCGTGTTGCGCGGCAGACCGAGAACTTCTTCGATGCGACCGAACAGTTCGTTGGTGAACGCGGCCTCTTCCGGACCGTGCATTTTCGGCTTCACGATGTAGACCGAACCGGTGCGGCTGTTCTTGCGCGAGCTGTGGCCATTGAGGCTGTGGATCGCTGCAAGGCTGGTCACCAGACCGTCGAGGATGCCTTCCGGCACTTCGTTGCCGTCTTTGTCGACGATGGCGTCGATGGTCATCAGGTGACCGACGTTACGTACGAACAACAGCGAACGACCGTGCAGGCTCAGTTCCTTGCCATCGACACTGGTGTAGGTGCGGTCGGCGTTCATGGTGCGGGTAAAAGTCTTACCACCTTTGGAGACTTCTTCCGACAGGTCGCCCTTCATCAGGCCGAGCCAGTTGCGGTAGATCACCACTTTGTCATCGGCATCGACGGCGGCGACGGAGTCTTCGCAGTCCATGATGGTGGTCAGTGCGGCTTCCATCAGGATGTCTTTGATGCCTGCAGCGTCGGTCTGGCCGACCGGGGTGCTGGCGTCGACCTGGATTTCGAAGTGCAGGCCGTTGTTCTTCAGCAGGATCGCGGTCGGCGCGCTGGTGTCGCCGTGGAAGCCGATCAGCTGAGCGTCGTTGCGCAGGCCGGTGTTGCTGCCGCCTTTAAGGGCGACCACCAGTTTGCCGTCAACGATTTTGTAGCCGGTGGAATCGACGTGGGAGCCGGCAGCCAATGGCGCGGCCTCGTCGAGGAAGGCGCGGGCGAAGGCAATCACCTTGTCGCCGCGAACCTTGTTGTAGCCTTTGCCTTTTTCCGCGCCGTCAGCTTCGCTGATGGCGTCGGTGCCGTAGAGCGCGTCATACAGCGAACCCCAGCGGGCGTTCGAGGCGTTGAGCGCGAAACGGGCATTCATGACCGGGACCACGAGCTGTGGGCCGGCCATGCGGGCGATTTCGTCATCGACGTTTTGCGTCGTTGCCTGGAAATCGGCCGCTTCTGGCAGCAGATAACCGATGTCTTGCAAGAAGGCTTTATAGGCCACGGCGTCGTGCGCCTGACCGGCACGAGACTGGTGCCAGCCATCGATACGAGCCTGGAAATCATCGCGTTTGGCGAGTAGGGCTTTGTTCTTCGGCGCCAGGTCATGAATGACCTTGTCGGCACCGGCCCAGAACTTATCGGCGGTGAGGCCGGTACCGGGAATGGCTTCGTTGTTCACGAAGTCGAACAGGACTTTGGCGACCTGCAGGCCACCGACTTGAACGTGTTCAGTCATTGCTTGCCTCACTCTGCTCAGCTATTTCGCTTTTCAGCTCTTCAATTTTGACAATGAAGCCTCTGGCCATTTAAACCACAAACCCGTCCGCCAGTACATGCCCTTTCGGGCGGCTGGGTTCGGTCCGATCAACGGCTTGGAGGCCTTGCTGACAGGGCTTTTCAGGGTTGCGAGTGTGCCGGTGGCAGACATCGATCCAACGTTATGTAGTGCGCGCTGCGGCATACTACATGATGAATTGCGCTTGTGAAAATTAGACTAATTACGTCGTTCTGCGACCCCATGACGCATTGCAGTCATGTCGGGGAACGGGATGTTCTCAAAAAACCATTGGATTGTTCCAGTTAAATATAAAAAGTTGTACACATAATCTTTGAAGCACGGCTATGGGGCTTTGGTTTCTGTGGCGAGGGAGCTTGCTCCCGCTCGGCTGCGAAGCAGTCGCAAAACCAGCGAATGCGCTGGTCTGGATAAATGCAGGGGGCGCTTCGCGCCCCAGCGGGAGCAAGCTCCCTCGCCACAAAAGCAGTGCCGCGCTGAATTTTTCCCCTTGCCTATACTTCTGTTTCTATAACAAAAGAGGGCTGCGCCATGGACCACCTCGTACTCACAGTATTTGCTCCGGACAAGGCTGGGCAGGTCGAGCGCATCGCCCAGTGCATTGCCGAGCACGGCGGCAACTGGCTGGAAAGCCGCATGTCGCGCATGGCCGGGCAGTTTGCCGGGATCCTTCGGGTGGGAGTGCCGGCCGAGGCCTACGATGAATTGGTCGATGCCCTGCAGGCGTTGTCCGCCCAAGGCATTCGCGTACTGATTGCCGAAAGCGGCATCGAGCAATCCTGCACCTGGAAGCCGATTGCAATGGAGTTGGTCGGCAACGATCGTCCGGGGATCGTGCGCGACATCACTCGTCTGCTCAGCGAACAAGGGGTGAACCTGGAAAGGTTGGTGACCGAAGTGCGGCCGGCGCCGATGAGCAGCGAGCCGCTGTTCCATGCCGAGGCGATTCTTGCCGTGCCACTGACCTTGTCGCTGGACGTCTTGCAGTCGCGCCTGGAAACCCTGGCGGACGATTTGATGGTCGAACTGGTGCTGCGCAGCGAGCCTTGACAGGCTTATCCAAGATTAACGTGCACCTGCCTGTGGATAACCTGTAGAGACAGCCCGCCAGCCCACGCCGGCCGGGCTTCTTCAGGATCTGATCAAAAAACCATCAGTTTCAACGAGTTGCGCACAAACGCCGGGGATCACGCTGTGGATAACCTTGGGAAGGATCGATGCAGGCCACGTGGGACGTGGCCTGTAGAGGTTTGTGTGTTTTTTGATCAGCTGCGGCGGCGCAGACTTATCCACGCATCAACGCTGTACACCGCCAGGCCCGCCCAAATAAAGATGAACGCAACCAGTGTGCTGGACGACAGCTGTTCGCCAAACAACAGAACGGCTTGCAGCAGCACCAGTGTCGGCGCGAGGTACTGGAGAAATCCCAATGTCGTGTAGGGCAAATGCCGTGCGGCGGCGTTGAAACACACCAGCGGCACCAGCGTGACCGGGCCGGCGGCCACCAGCCACCAGGCTTCGGAGGTGGTCCAGAACTCGGGCTGAGCGCTTGTGGCGGTTTGATTGAATAGCAGCCAGGCAATGGCAATCGGCACCAGCATCCAGGTTTCCACCACCAGCCCCGGTAGTGCCTTGACCGGCGCCTGCTTGCGGATCAATCCGTAGAACCCGAACGTCAATGCCAATACCAGCGACACCCACGGCAGGCTGCCGACTTGCCACACCTGCTGCGCCACGCCAACCGCCGCTAAACCAACGGCCAGCCACTGCATGCGCCGCAGCCGTTCGCCGAGGATCAACATCCCCAGCAACACGTTCACCAGCGGGTTGATGTAGTAACCGAGGCTGGCCTCAAGCATCCGTCCATTGTTCACCGACCACACGTAAGTCAGCCAGTTGGCCGCGATCAGCGTGCCGCTGAGGGCCAGGATCGCCAGGCGTTTCGGGTTGTCACGCAACTCGCGCCACCAGCCGGGATGTTTCCAGACCATCAGCAACAAGGCGCCGAACAGCGCGGACCACAGCACGCGATGGATGATGATCTCCACGGCGGGCACGCTGGCGATGGCTTTGAAGTAGAGCGGGAAAAGTCCCCAGATGATGTAGGCACTCAGGCCCAGAATGTACCCGCGACGCGGGTTGGCGGCTTGCATGCAGAGTCCTTGCTTAGGCAGCTAACAAAGGGAGATTGTAAGGAGATTTATCTCCGAATGTCCTGCCTGAATAGGTTGGGCAATTGTGAACACAACCCCTGTGGGGGTTGTGTTGGGTCAGAAGAGTTTTAGTGGTTCTTCATTGAGTGCCGCCAATTGCTCACGCAACGCCAACACCTGGTCCCCCCAATACCGCTCGCTGCCGAACCACGGAAAACTGTGCGGGAACGCCGGGTCATCCCAGCGACGGGCGAGCCAGGCGCTGTAGTGCATCAGGCGCAAGGCGCGCAGCGGCTCGATCAACGCCAGTTCTCGCGGATCGAAATCGTGAAACTCGTTGTAGCCGTCCATCAATTCCGACAATTGGCCGAGGCATTCCTGGCGGTCACCGGCGAGCATCATCCAGATGTCCTGCACCGCCGGGCCCATGCGGCAGTCGTCGAGGTCGACGATGTGGAACATTTCGTCGCGGCACATCATGTTGCCGGGGTGGCAATCGCCGTGCATGCGGATGTTCTGGTGCGGCGTGGCCTTGTAGACCTCTTCCACCCGCTTGAGCAGGTCGCGGGCCACGGACTCGTAGGCGGGCAGCAAACTCTTGGGAACAAAGTTGCCTTCGAGCAGGGTGGTCAGCGAGTCGTGACCGAAGTTCTTAACGCCCAGCGCTTCACGGTGTTCGAACGGTTTGGTGGAACCCACGGCGTGCAGACGACCGAGCAACTGACCCAGCCGATAGAGCTGATCGAGATTGCCTGGCTCCGGCGCACGGCCACCACGGCGCGGGAACAGGGTGAAACGAAAACCGTTATGTTCGTGCAGGCTGGCGCCGTTGTGAATCATCGGCGCGACCACGGGCACGTCGCACTCGGCGAGTTCGAAGGTGAACTGGTGCTCTTCGAGAATCGCTTCGTTGGTCCAGCGCTGTGGGCGGTAGAACTTGGCGATCAGCGGCTCGGAGTCTTCGATGCCGACTTGATAGACGCGGTTCTCGTAGCTGTTGAGCGCCAGAATGCGCGCGTCGCTGAGAAAGCCGATGCTTTCGACGGCATCGAGCACGAGGTCTGGGGTAAGGGTTGCAAACGGGTGGGCCATGCTGACTCCTGCGCGCAGCAGGCTGCCGCGTCCGGCCAAGCATGGTAGCGCAGACGGGGCGTCTTTAGGGCCTGGCCTTGAGATGAGTGTGGTCTGGGCGGACGCTTTCGCGAGCAGGCTCGCTCCCACACTGGATCTGCGACACTCCGCAAATCCCCTGTGGGAGCGAGCCTGCTCGCGAAGGGGCCTGATCAGGCGCCGACGACCCCGCCATCTTCACGAGTAATGGCCATCACCGAAGACCGCGGTTTTCCATTCGGCAAATGCTCAGGGAACGTCGATCCACCGTTCTCCCCCGGATGCTGAATCCCGACAAACAACGTCTTCTGATCCGGCGAGAAGCTGATGCCGGTCACTTCGCAACCGATCGGCCCAACCATGAACCGGCGGATCTCCCCGGTCACCGGGTCGGCACACAGCATCTGGTTGTTGCCCATCCCCGCAAAATCACCGGCATTGCTCGAATCGCCGTCGGTGAGAATCCACAACCGCCCGGCCTTGTCGAAACCCAAGCCATCCGGGCTGTTGAACATGTTCTGCGGGGTGATGTTCGACGAACCGCCCTTTGGCGTGTCGGCGTGGACGCCCGGGTTGCCGGCGACCACAAACAGGTCCCAGGCAAAGCTTTTCGAGCCGTGATCGTCACGGTCGGTGCGCCAGCGCAGGATCTGCCCGTAGACGTTTTTCTCGCGCGGGTTTGGCCCACCCACAGGTTGACCCTCTTCGCCGCGCTTGGCGTTGTTGGTCAGGGTGCAATAGACCTGGCCATCCTTGGGGCTGACCACGATCCATTCCGGACGGTCCATGCGTGTGGCTTTCACCACGCTGGCGGCGAGACGCGCGTGGATCAGCACTTCGGCCTGGTCGGCGAAACCGCTGCTGGCGTCGATGCCGTTTTTGCCGTGAGTCAGCTCGACCCACTCACCTTTGCCTTTCGGGTGATCGGCATTACCGTCGCCGGCATCGAAGCGCGCCACGTACAAGGTGCCGTGGTCGAGCAGGTCGCGGTTGGCCTTGGGGTTTTTGTGGTTGATCTTGTCGCGGCTGACGAACTTGTAGATGAACTCGCCGCGCTCGTCATCGCCCATGTACACCACGGCGTGGCCGTCATGGGTTTCTGCCAGCGCAGCATTTTCGTGCTTGAAGCGGCCCAGGGCCGTGCGCTTGACCGGGGTTGATTGCGGATCGAACGGGTCGATTTCCACCACCCAGCCGTGACGATTGAGTTCGTTCGGGTTCTTCGCCAGGTCGAAACGCTCGTCGTGCTGGTGCCAGTTGATCTCTTTACTGGCTGCCACCGCGCCGTAGCGTTTTTGCGCCGCGTCGAATTTTTGCTCGGCATTGCTGCTGCCGAAGCAGTCGGTGAAGTTCTCTTCGCAGGTCAGGTACGTGCCCCACGGCGTCTTGCCGTTGGCGCAGTTCTGGAAGGTGCCGAGGACGTTCTTGCCGTGTGGGTCGGTGCTGGTTTTCAGCAGTTCATGGCCGGCGGCCGGGCCGCTCAGGCTGATCGGCGCATTGCCGTGGATACGACGGTTGTAGCGCGAGCCCTGGACGAACTGCCACTGGCCGTTCTTGCGCTGCACTTCGATCACCGACACGCCTTCGCAGGCCAGCGCCTTGCGCACTTCTTCGGCCGATTGCGGCATGCCGCCGTGCGCGTAGAGGTAGCGATAGTTGGTGTATTCGTTGTTGATCGCCATCAGCGCCCGGTCTTTTTCACCGGGAAACTCGAACAGGCTCATGCCGTCGTTGTTGTCACCGAACTGGACTTCCTGATGCTCGGCCGTGCCGTTGCCACTCGGGTCGAAGGCCGGGCCATTCTTTTGCAGCGGCTGGCCCCAGCTGATCAGCACCGAGGACTTGTAGCCGGCCGGCAAGGTAATGGCGTCGCTGGTGGCGGCGGGGATGCTGTCGAAACCCAACAGTTTGCTGGTGCCTGCGCTGACACTCGCGGCCATGACGCTGCGGCTCAGCAGGTTGCCACCCAGGAACATGGCGGCACCGCAGAGGGCACCGGCGCTGATAAAACCGCGACGGCTGAGGCCGACCATTTTTTCGAGATCGGTGGACTGGTTTTCTTCTAATAGGCTCACATCAGGCTCCCTGCGGTTTTTGCAGCCACCTTAGTGAGCGGACATGACGCTTTTGTTTCAGAGCGGAGTGCCCAACAGGACGTTCGAGGGCGAAAACTGCACCCGCACCGGTTTGTCAGTGGTCAGCCCGTGGGTTCGCAAATGCAGTGGCTCGGCCAAGGCGCACAGCGTCTGGCCATTGGGCAAGCTGATGCGCACTTCGCTGGGGCCGTCTTCGGCGTCGAGAATTTCTTCGATAATGCCGGTGAGGCAATTGTTGCCGGGTGTTGCGTGTTGCTCGATCGCCAGCACGTCCAGCCAGCCGGCCTTGATCAGGGCGACCACCTCGGTGCCGGTTTCCAGCTCCAGGCGCAGGGTGCTGTCGTGGGTGATCTGCGCATCGATATTCAAGCCTTCGGCCAGTTCGAGACGAATGCGGTCGTTGCGGCCCTGGGCTTCGATCTCGACAACCTTGCCGTGCAGTTGATTGCGCGCGCTGGTCCGGAGCATCAAGCGGCCGAGCAGGTCGAGATCGCTGGCATCTTCGGCGGCTTCCAGCACCTGGGCCTGGAGGACTTGCAGCTTTTGATAAAGGCGCAACACGCGCAGGCCTTCGCTGGAGAGTTTGGCACCGCCGCCGCCCTTGCCGCCGACGCTACGTTCCACCAGCGGTTTCTGCGCCAGGTTGTTCAGCTCATCGATGGCGTCCCACGCCGCCTTGTAACTCAGGCCCGCGCTTTTCGCAGCGCGGGTGATCGAGCCTTGTTCGGCGATGTGTTGCAGCAAGGCGATGCGCTGCGGACGACGGACAATGTGCTGGGACAACAAGGTAGGCAAGGACATGGCGAGGCGCTTTGGCTGTGACAATTAGAAGACGTTGGCCGCTTGGGCACCGGGAGTCAAGTCAGGCCGCATCGCCCGGCTTGGGTGTGCGAGCCAGGCAATAGACGTCAACCCGCGCAGCCCCAGCGTCCATCAGCAGCCGGGCGAGGGCTTGCGCCGTGGCACCCGTGGTCAGCACGTCGTCCACCAACGCCAAATGGCGCCCTTTGATCTGCGCGCCGGGTGTCAGGGCGAACGCGTTGCGCAGGTTCTTCTTGCGGGCTTCGGCATTCAAATCCTGCTGCGCGCTGGTGTCTTGAATCCTTGCCAACAGCGATTCGTCGCAAGAAATGTTCAAGGCGTGGCTGAGCCAGCGGGCGAGCATCGCGGCTTGATTGAAACCCCGTTGGCGCAGTCGTTTTGTAGCCAGCGGCACCGGGACCAGTGCGTCGGGCCGATTGAGGTGTTCGTCGAAGCGATGTTGCAGGTATTGCGCGAGAAGATCGGCGAGCAGGCGGCCAAACGGCCACTTTGCCGAATGCTTGAAGCGCGTGATCAACGTGTCCAGCGGAAAGCTGTACGACCACGGCGCGGCGACTCGCTCGAAGGCGGGTGGTTGTTTCAGGCACTGGCCGCAGGTCAAGCCTGTGCCGGGCAAGGGCAGGGCGCAGGTCTGGCAGTGATCGCCAAGCCAGGGCAACTCGGTTTCGCAGGCCATGCAGATCGGGATGTTTTCCTCGGCCGGTTCAGCACAGAGCAAACAGTGTTGTTTGTTTTTTAACCAGATGTAAACCGGTCCATCGTATCGTGGTTGACAGCGCATGAGTCTTCCTTAAATATGCCGAACATCCGTGTCGCGTCTGTGGGTATTCCATCCCCCAGCCGCTTGCCAAGCATAAAACAAAGGAAACGCCCATGAGCGCCAGCACCTCTGCAACCCTGCGTCATGACTGGTCTTTGGCCGAAGTCAAAGCACTCTTCGTTCAGCCATTCAACGACCTGTTGTTCCAGGCTCAGACGGTGCACCGCGCACATTTCGACGCCAACCGCGTCCAGGTTTCCACGCTGCTCTCGATCAAGACCGGCGCTTGCCCGGAAGATTGCAAATACTGCCCACAGTCCGGTCACTACAACACCGGCCTGGAAAAAGAAAAACTGATGGAAGTGCAGAAGGTCCTCGAAGAGGCCGCTCGCGCCAAGGCCATTGGTTCGACTCGTTTCTGCATGGGTGCGGCGTGGAAACACCCGTCGGCCAAAGACATGCCGTACGTGCTGGAAATGGTCAAAGGGGTGAAGGCCATGGGCCTGGAAACCTGCATGACCCTCGGTCGCCTGGATCAGGACCAGACCGTTGCGCTGGCCGACGCCGGCCTCGACTACTACAACCACAACCTCGATACGTCGCCTGAGTTCTACGGCAGTATCATCACCACCCGCACCTACAGCGAACGCCTGCAAACCCTGGCCTACGTGCGTGAATCGGGGATGAAGATCTGCTCCGGCGGTATTCTCGGCATGGGCGAGTCCCTCGATGACCGCGCCAATCTGCTGATCCAGCTGGCCAACCTGCCTGAGCATCCAGAGTCGGTGCCGATCAACATGCTGGTGAAAGTTGCCGGCACGCCGCTGGAAAATGCCGAAGACATCGATCCGTTCGACTTCATCCGCATGCTCGCCGTTGCCCGCATCCTGATGCCGCAATCCCACGTGCGCCTGTCCGCTGGCCGCGAAGCCATGAACGAACAGATGCAGGCCCTGGCGTTCTTCGCTGGCGCGAACTCGATTTTCTACGGCGAAAAACTGCTGACCACCGCCAACCCGCAGGCCGACAAGGACATGCAACTGTTCTCGCGCCTGGGGATTCTGCCGGAAGCGCGCGAAGAGCACGCCGACGAGGTGCATCAGGCGGCAATTGAACAGGCACTGGTTGAGCAGAAGAGCAGCGAGCAGTTCTATAACGCCGCTGTTTAAAGTCTCCACCGATTCCTCTGAAGGAATGCAAAACACTGTGGGAGCGAGCCTGCTCGCGAAAGCGATCGAACAGTCGACATTTATGTTGAGTGTGAAGGCCACTTCGCGAGCAGGCTCGCTCCCACAGTGGTCATGTGTCATTTGATAGCCGAGGCCTGCATGTCTTTCGATCTCGCCGCACGCCTTGCTGCCCGTCGTGCCGAAAACCTCTATCGCCAGCGCCCGCTGCTCGACAGCCCTCAAGGCCCGGAAGTGGTAGTCGACGGCCAGCCATTGCTGGCGTTCTGCAACAACGATTACCTGGGCCTGGCCAATCACCCGCAAGTGATCGAAGCCTGGCGTGCCGGTGCTGCTCGCTGGGGCGTGGGTGGCGGGGCGTCGCACTTGGTCATCGGTCACAGCACGCCGCACCATGAACTGGAAGAAGCCCTGGCTGATCTGACCGGGCGCCCGCGTGCGTTGCTGTTCACCACCGGATACATGGCCAATCTCGGCGCGGTCACCGCACTGATCGGGCAGGGCGATACGGTGCTCGAAGACCGGCTCAATCATGCTTCGCTGCTGGATGCTGGTCTGCTGTCCGGCGCGCGTTTCAACCGCTACCTGCACAACGACGCGGTCAGCCTGGCCAAGCGCCTGGAGAAAGCCACGGGTAATACGCTGGTGGTCACCGACGGCGTTTTCAGCATGGACGGCGACATTGCCGACCTGCCGGCGCTGGCCCGCGAAGCCAAGGCCAAAGGCGCGTGGTTGATGGTCGATGACGCTCACGGGTTTGGCCCGCTGGGTGCCAATGGCGGTGGGATTGTCGAGCACTTCGGCCTGAGCCAGGAAGACGTGCCGGTGTTGGTCGGTACGCTGGGCAAGGCGTTCGGTACCGCCGGGGCTTTTGTCGCGGGCAGCGAAGAGCTGATCGAAAGCCTGATCCAGTTCGCCCGTCCCTATATTTACACCACGAGCCAGCCACCGGCGCTGGCGTGTGCGACGCTGAAAAGCCTCGAACTGCTGCGCACCGAACATTGGCGACGTGAGCATCTGAAGACGTTGATCCGCCAGTTCCGCCAAGGTGCCGAGCAAATCGGCCTGGAGCTGATGGACAGCTTCACGCCGATCCAGCCGATCAGGATCGGCGATGCCGGGCGTGCGGTTCGACTGTCGCAGATGCTGCGCGAACGTGGCCTGATGGTGACGGCAATCCGTCCGCCGACGGTGCCGGCTGGCAGCGCCCGCTTGCGCGTGACCCTGACCGCCGCGCATAGCGAGGCCCAGGTGCAACTATTGTTAGATGGACTGGCCGATTGTTTTGCCCAACTGAAACCGGAGCCAAGCCATGCGTGATCGATTGATTCTGTTGCCCGGTTGGGGCCTCGGGATTTCGCCATTGGAACCTTTGGCGGCGGCCTTGCAGGGGCTGGATGAGCACCTGCGCGTCGAGATCGAACCGTTGCCGGAACTGGAGTCAAGTGATCTTCAGGAATGGCTCGATGAACTCGATTCGACAGTGCCGCAGGACGCCTGGCTCGGCGGCTGGTCCTTGGGCGGCATGCTGGCGGCCGAACTGGCGGCACGGCGCGGTGATCGCTGCTGCGGCTTGCTGACCCTGGCGAGTAATCCTTCGTTTGTCGCCCATGAGCAATGGCCGAGCGCGATGCCTGGCGAGACGTTCGATGCGTTCCTGGCTGGCTGCCAGGCTGATCCGCGCATGACGTTGAAACGGTTTTCGTTGCTGTGCGCACAGGGCGCCGAAGACCCGCGCGGTCTGTCGCGGTTGTTGCTCGGTGGCGCGCCAAACGCTTCTGCTTCGACCTTGATGAGTGGTCTGGAGGTTCTCGCACAACTGGATACTCGCCAGGCTTTGCAGGCGTTTCGCGGTCCGCAACTGCATTTGTTCGCCGGCCTCGACGGCCTGGTCCCGGCCGAAGCAGCGGGGGACTTGCTGGCGCTGCTGCCGGATGTCGAAATCGGTCTGATTGAACAGGCCGGCCACGCGTTTCTTCTGGAAGACCCCCACGGTGTGGCGGGGGCGATTCAGGCCTTTTTGCATGAGTCCGGTGATGACTGATTTATCCCTTCACAGCCTGTCCGGCGGTTTGCCCGACAAGCGCCAGGTGGCCGCCTCTTTTTCCCGTGCCGCGGCGAGCTACGACAGCGTGGCGGAGTTGCAGCGCGATGTTGGCAGCCAGTTGTTGAGTCGCCTGCCCGCGGATTTTTTCCCGGATCGTTGGCTCGACCTGGGCTGCGGCACCGGGTATTTCAGTCGGGCGCTGGGTGAGCGTTTTCCCACCGGTCAGGGTGTCGCCCTCGACATTGCCGAAGGCATGCTCAATCACGCACGGCCATTGGGGGGCGCCACCCATTTCATCGCAGGTGATGCGGAGCGCTTGCCGCTGCAGGATTCAACCTGCGACCTGATCTTCTCCAGCCTGGCCGTGCAGTGGTGCGCGGACTTCGGCTCGGTCCTGAGCGAAGCGCAGCGTGTGCTGAAACCGGGCGGGATTTTCGCGTTTGCTAGTCTTTGTGTAGGGACGTTGTTTGAGCTGCGTGACAGTTGGCGGCAGGTCGATGGCATGGTGCACGTCAATCGCTTCCGCGAGTTGGGTGTTTATCAGCAACTGTGTGCGGCCAGCGGCTTGAAAACCGTCAGTCTGCAAACCCGTCCTCATGTGTTGCATTACCCGGATGTGCGCAGCCTGACCCATGAACTCAAGGCCTTGGGTGCGCACAACTTGAACCCTGGGCGGCCGGGTGGTTTGACTGGCCGGGCGCGGATCCTCGGTTTGATCGAGGCGTATGAGCAGTTTCGTCAGGCTGAGGGTTTGCCGGCGACTTATCAGGTGGTTTATGCCGTATTGGAGAAGCCTTTATGAGCAAAGCCTATTTCATCACCGGTACGGACACTGATGTCGGCAAGACCACCGTGGCCGCCGGGTTGTTACATGCCGCGCGGTCGGCAGGCTTGAGCACGGCAGCCGGCAAGCCGGTTGCCTCGGGCTGCGACGTGACGCCCAAGGGGTTGCGTAACGCCGATGCGCTGGCGCTGTTGGCCGAATGCTCATTGCCGTTGACGTATGCACAGGTCAACCCGGTGGCGTTCGAGCCAGCCATCGCGCCGCACCTGGCCGCGCGGGAAGCTGGCGTGGCGCTGACGGTGCAATCGCTGTTGACGCCTATGCGCGAGATTCTCGATATGCAGGCCGATTTCACCCTGATCGAAGGGGCGGGCGGCTGGCGAGTGCCGTTGGCGGATCAGGACAATCTGTCTGACTTGGCGATGGCGCTGGATTTGCCGGTGATTCTGGTGGTCGGTGTGCGCCTGGGTTGCATCAATCATGCGCTGTTGACGGCCGAGGCGATTGCCCAGGATGGATTGCAGTTGGCGGGGTGGGTGGCCAATATCATTGATCCCAAAACCTCGCGGCTGGAGGAGAACCTCGCGACACTCGCCGAGCGCATCCCCGCACCGTGCCTTGGGCGGGTGCCGAAACTCAAGTCGGTCACCGCTGAATCGGTGGCGGAACATTTGCAGCTGGATTTGCTGGACTAGGTTTTAGCTATCACAAGGCACTGTGCCATTAGTGTTTTTATCGGGCGTTTTGCCATCATGTCTGATTCAATGCCCGCTATTGATCCCCTTGCCGGACGAGTTCTCCCATGCAGATTTCAGGTAACACTGCTTTTTATGCGGGTCTGAGCACCATTCAGACAGGGCAGAACCGCGTCGATCAAGCCGCCGGGCAGATCGCCAATAACACCATTGAGCGTTCGGTGACCAGCCAGTCTTCCGAAGTTCAGGTGGATCGCCTGCGTTCGGTTGATCGCAGTCAGCGATCCGACCTGACCAGCAATGTCATCGAGATGACTCAAGGCAAATTCCAGGTGGAAGCGGGCGCTAAAGTTGCCAAGGCTTCAGACGAAATGCTCGGAACGTTGATCGATACATTCGCTTGATCCCTCGCTGAAACCGCTTCTGGAACGCCGCGACTTTTCGCGGCGTTTTTCTGCGTAAGTCCTTCTCCCTCAACTAATCTTTTCTACACGGCACCTTTGCTTGAGCATCGGTGGTGCGCTGCTGCGTGTCCGGCAGATCGATCAGGCGATGACAAACGGCCCAAGATCGATGCTTGACAAGATTTGGGCGTAAACGTATGTTTCAAACAACTGTTTGACCGCCACAACAAATCCACGCGGTCGTTCATTCCCGGTTACATCAGCAGAGGTTTATCGCTATGCCTGACTACAAGGCCCCCTTGCGTGATATTCGCTTCGTTCGTGACGAACTGCTCGGCTACGAAGTGCACTATCAGAGCCTTCCGGCTTGTGCGGACGCAACTCCGGACATGGTTGACGCCATTCTCGAGGAAGGCGCCAAGTTCTGTGAGCAGGTACTGGCTCCGCTGAACCGCGTGGGTGACACCGAAGGCTGCACCTGGAGTGAGTCCGGCGTTAAAACCCCGACGGGTTTCAAAGAAGCCTACAAACAATTCGTTGAAGGCGGCTGGCCTAGCCTGGCGCACGACGTAGAGCACGGTGGCCAAGGCCTGCCGGAGTCTCTGGGTCTGGCTGTGAGCGAAATGGTTGGCGAAGCCAACTGGTCGTGGGGCATGTACCCAGGCCTGTCCCATGGCGCGATGAACACCATTTCCGAACACGGCACGCCTGAGCAACAAGACGCGTACCTGACCAAACTGGTTTCCGGCGAGTGGACCGGCACCATGTGCCTGACCGAACCGCACTGCGGCACCGACCTGGGCATGCTGCGCACCAAGGCCGAACCTCAGGCCGACGGTTCCTACAAAGTATCCGGCACCAAGATCTTCATCTCGGCCGGTGAACACGACATGGCCGACAACATCGTCCACATCGTACTGGCCCGCCTGCCGGATGCACCGGCTGGCACCAAAGGCATTTCGCTGTTCATCGTGCCGAAGTTCATGCCGAACGCGGATGGTTCGATCGGCGCTCGCAACGCGGTGAGCTGTGGTTCCCTGGAACACAAGATGGGCATCCACGGTAACGCGACTTGCGTGATGAACTTCGACGCGGCCACCGGTTTCCTGATCGGCCCGGCGAACAAAGGCCTGAACTGCATGTTCACCTTCATGAACACCGCACGTCTGGGTACCGCACTGCAAGGCCTGGCCCATGCTGAAATCGGCTTCCAGGGCGGCCTGAAATACGCTCGCGATCGTCTGCAAATGCGCTCCCTGACTGGCCCGAAAGCGCCGGAAAAAGCAGCTGACCCGATCATCGTTCACCCAGACGTACGTCGCATGCTGTTGACCATGAAGGCATTCGCCGAAGGCAACCGTGCAATGGTTTACTTCACTGCCAAGCAAGTCGACATCGTCAAGTACGGCGTGGATGAAGAAGAGAAAAAGAAAGCCGACGCACTGCTGGCCTTCATGACGCCAATCGCCAAAGCCTTCATGACTGAAGTTGGTTTTGAATCGGCCAACCACGGCGTACAAATCTACGGCGGCCACGGCTTCATCGCCGAGTGGGGCATGGAGCAGAACGTTCGCGACAGCCGCATCTCGATGCTGTACGAAGGCACCACCGGTATCCAGGCACTCGACCTGCTGGGCCGTAAAGTGCTGATGACCCAAGGCGAGGCCCTGAAAGGCTTCACCAAGATCGTCCACAAGTTCTGTCAGACCAACGAAGGCAACGAAGCGGTTCAAGAGTTCGTCGCACCGCTGGCTGCACTGAACAAAGAATGGGGCGAGCTGACCATGAAGGTCGGTATGGCGGCCATGAAGGATCGCGAAGAAGTCGGCGCGGCCTCCGTGGACTACCTGATGTACTCCGGTTACGCCTGCCTGGCCTACTTCTGGGCTGACATGGCGCGTCTGGCTGCCGAGAAACTGGCTGCCGGCACTTCCGAAGAGGCGTTCTACACCGCCAAGCTGCAGACTGCGCGCTTCTACTTCCAGCGCATCCTGCCGCGTACCCGCACTCACGTTGCAACCATGCTGTCGGGCGCCAACAACCTGATGGACATGAAAGAAGAGAACTTCGATCTGGGCTACTAAGCCTTAACGCAGTGCTTCAAAAAAGCCGCCGCTCCTTCGGGAGTGGCGGTTTTTTTTGCTTTATACAAACAATAAGTAGTCGCCGATACTGCAACTAGTGCCTTTGTCTTCAATTAACTAACGGGGGCAAATTGTTTTCAGTATTAAATAAGTCAAATAACTTGTTTTGCAATTACGGGGCCAAAGTTTAAGACCTCGCGGGCGCTTGGGCTATTGCTGTGAGGCCCTCTGTGGCTGGGGAATTGCCCCCGGTAATGGGGGATTTGCACCAAGGTTGAGGCTTGAATAAAAGTTCAAAATTAATTTGTATTTCTGCTGTTGAAATCTTTTGTAACAGCTACAGTTCAATTAAGCGCCTGCCACGGTGCCTTCCGTAGCGTTTCAACTTCGGCAACGACAAAGTCTAACTTTGCCAGTTGAGTGACGCCTCATGCCCGGCAACTCCATCACTGAATCGGGGTGTCATCATGGTGAACTTGAGCCTTTTTGTTCGAACTGTCCGTCTGCCCTGCGTGATCGTCTGCGGGCTGCTCGTTATCAGTCTGCCCGCCAAACATGCATTCGCGGCGACGGCGGCAGAAGTTGATCTGCCCGTGCCGGAAGTCCCTTCCCTGCAGACGCTGCACGGCCTGATCCCGCCTGACCCTTCCGGCACCGAAGGCGGGCGCAAGGTCGACCTGATGACCGACTATGTGCTCAATCGCTCGGCGGCGGTTCTGCTGGGCAAGGCGCTGTTCTGGGACATGGAGATCGGTAGCGATGGCTCCACGGCGTGTGCATCCTGTCACTTTCATGCGGGTGTCGATCACCGGATCACCAACCAGATCAACCCGGGCCAGGCCAGCACCCATGCCAACGTTTCATCGATCTTCAACAAGCCGTTTGTAGCCTCCGATATTCCCGGCGACGTTCCTTCCTACGCGACCCTGTCCGCCGGCAAGGGCGGCCCGAACTACACGTTGAAGAAAACCGATTTTCCGACCCACGTGTTGGCCGATCCGCTGGATCGCAACTCGGCGATTGTCTACTCGACCGACGATGTGGTCGGCTCGCAAGGGGTATTCGATGCCAACTTCGTCAAACCGAATCAGCCGCGCTTCGACAAATGCACGCAGCAACCGGACGGCGTGTTTCAGGTCGGCGGTATCAACGTGCGGCGCAGCACCGGACGCAATGCCCCGACGGTGATCAACGCCGCGTTCAACGTGCGTAACTTCTGGGACGGACGGGCCAATAACGTGTTCAACGGCTTTTCGCCGTTCGGCAATCGCGACCCCGATGCCGGGATCTTCGTCACCAGCGATCGCAGCGGGGTGGCCACCAAGGTTCGGCTGGCCCTCAACGATGCCTCTGCCGCCTCGCAGGCTGTTGGCCCACCGGGCAGCCCCGTGGAAATGTCCTGCGGCGGGCGCACCTTCGCCGACATTGGCCGACGCATGCTCGACTCGCTGATGCTCAAGCAGCAGCGGATTTCATCCACCGACTCTGTGCTGGGTCCGGTTTCCGGCGCCCGCCGTCCGACCTACAGAGAATTGATCAAGGCCGCTTTCCAGCCTCGGCTGTGGAACGCCACACAACAGGTTTCGCTCGGCGGCGCGCCGTACACCCAGATGGAGGCCAACTTCCCGCTGTTCTTCGGGCTGGCGATTCAGATGTACGAATCCACCCTGGTCTCCGACCAGGCCCCCGTGGATGCTTACTTGCAAGGCAATCAGCAGGCGATGAATGCACAGCAGGTCGAAGGGATGAACCTGTTCCTCGGCAAGGGCAAGTGCGTCAATTGTCACGGCGGAGCGGAGTTGACCAACGCTGCCAGCCGCTTGCTGTTCCATCCCCGTGAGCGGATCGAACGGATGCTGATGGCTGACAACCTCACCGCGCTGTACGACAACGGTTTCTACAACACCGGTGTGCGCCCGACGTCGGAAGACCTGGGGCTCGGTGGGTCCGACGCATGGGGCAACCCGCTGGCGTTCACTCGCGAATACAACACCCAGTTGCAGGGCATCAATGTGCCGGATCCTCTGGACGTGGATGTGTGTACCTTCGAAGCGCTGTTGAGTGCGGGATTACCCTGCGATTCGACGCTCAAACCCAACGTCGGTTTCCACGATGCGGTGGATGGCGCCTTCAAAACCCCAACGCTGCGCAACATCGCGCTGACCGGGCCGTACTTCCACAACGGCAGCCGCTCGACACTCAGGCAGGTCGTCGAGTTCTACAACCGCGGTGGTGACCGGCGCGGCTCGGAAGCGAACAACACCAGCGGCTTCGATCATCCGAGTGTGAATCAGCACAACACCTCCAACCTTGATCCGGACATGACCGCCCTGAACCTGACGCCTGATGAAGTGGACGCACTGGTCAAGTTCATGGAAGTCGGGCTGACCGATCAGCGCGTGGCCTGGGAACAGGCGCCTTTCGATCATCCATCGCTGGTCATTCCACAAGGCCATATCGGTGATGAAAACGCCGTGACGTTGAAGCCGGTCAGTCCGAAAATCACCACCCGACAAGCGGCAGATGCGCTGATTACACTCAAACCGGTCGGTGCGGAAGGGCGCCCGGCTACGGAAGGGCCACTCTTGCCGTTCTACAACGATCTCTGATGGACTGATGTGACCGGCCGCGCTGTTTGCGGCCAGTCACGCACCCGCTAAAAAAACCTGACATTTCGCTCAGTAAGTCGAGGTTTCTGCCGTTACAGTAGGTGGGCACAATGCCATCTATTGTCATGACGGTCGGAGCTTTACCCTTGCCGCGTTCTTCCGCTGTACGTTTCAGCCATTTCCTACCGTCGTTACTGCTTTTACTTGCGGGGCTTGCGGCTGCCTACATCAAGGATCTGAACGTTTTCTTCACTTCGCTGTTCAACGTCCTGCCGACGTTGGTGCTGTTGCTCGGCGGTGCGTATTGCGCGGTTTACCGACGTCAGCGCGAGCTGTTTCTGATGGTCACGGTGTACATCGCCTACTTTTTGCTCGACACCCAGACCGACTATTACCGCGACAACGGCAAAGTCCGCGAAGACGCCGCCGTGGTTTTCCATTTGTGTTGCCTGTTGCTGCCGCTGTTGTTCGGCGTTTTCGCGGCCTGGCAGGAGCGCACGCACCTGTTTCAAGACATGGTCGCGCGCTTCGCGGTATTGCTGGCCGTCGGCAGTGTCGCGTTGGGACTGGAGCAGAGTTACCCACAAGCTTTGCTGATGTGGTTGTCGGAAATCCGCTGGCCGGCACTGCATGGTGCCTGGATGAGCCTGATTCAGCTGGCTTACCCGGTGTTCATCGCTTCGTTCCTGTTGCTGAGCTGGCAATACTGGCGCAACCCGCGACCGTTGCACGCCGCGCAACTGGTGGGTTTGCTCGGGTTGTTCTGGGCGCTGCCGAAAACCTTCATTCTTCCGTTTACCCTGAACATCATGTGCAGTCAGGTGATGCTGATGATTGCCGCAGCGGTCGCGCATGAGGCCTATCAAATGGCATTCCGCGACGAACTCACCGGTCTGCCGGGCCGTCGCGCCTTGAACGAGCGGATGCAGCGCTTGGGGCGTAATTACGTGCTGGCCATGAGCGACGTCGATCACTTCAAGAAATTCAACGACACCCACGGTCACGATGTCGGCGACCAGGTGCTGCGACTGGTCGCCAGCAAACTGTCGAAAATCGGCGGTGGCGGTAGGGCATATCGCTATGGCGGTGAGGAATTTGCGTTGGTGTTCGCAGGCAAGACGCTCGAAGAGTGCATGCCGCACCTGGAAGTCATCCGCGAATCCATCGCCACTTACAATATTCAGCTGCGCAATCAGGACAACCGGCCTCAGGACGACCAGCAAGGTCGTCAGCGCCGCTCGGGCCCGGGGGCTTCGAGTGTGTCAGTCACGGTCAGCATCGGCGTCGCCGAACGCGTGGAGCAGCGCACCCCTGAGAAGGTTCTCAAATCGGCGGACGAAGCGCTCTACAGCGCCAAGGGTGCCGGACGAAACTGCGTGGTGGCGTTCGGTCAGACCCGACGTGGCGCCGTGCGAATGGACGCCGCTGCGGGTTGAGTGATGATGGCGCATTCAGCGTCTGGACTGTGATTGTGAGGCGTGGTGCCCGGCAGTAGGTTTGAAGCATCTGCTGACGGAGTAACGACCATGCCTGAGTACAAAGCTCCCCTGCGCGACATGCGCTTTCTGATCGACCACGTCTTCGACTTCCACAGCAACTACGCTGCGCTGGGCGCCACCGAGGCCAGCCCGGACATGATCAACGCCATCCTCGAAGAAGGCGCGAAGTTCTGTGAGAACGTTCTGGCCCCGTTGAATCGCAGCGGCGACGAAGAGGGCTGCCATTTCGACAATGGCGTGGTAACGACGCCTACAGGCTTCAAGCAAGCTTTCGCACAATACGTCGAGGGCGGCTGGCACGGTCTGGCGGCGGACCCCGCGTACGGCGGCCAGGGCTTGCCGAGTTCGTTGGGGCTGGTGATCAGCGAAATGGTCGGTTCCAGCAACACTTCCTGGGGCATGTACCCGGGCCTGACTCACGGCGCGATGTCGGCGATCCACGCCCACGGCACTGAAGAACAGAAAAACACCTACCTGAGCAAACTCACCGCGGGCCAATGGACCGGCACCATGTGCCTGACTGAAGCCCATTGCGGTACTGACCTGGGCATCATCAAGACCCGCGCCGTGCCTTCAGCCGATGGCAGCTACGCGATCTCCGGCAGCAAGATTTTCATCTCGGCCGGCGAGCACGACATGAGCGACAACATCATTCATCTGGTGCTGGCGAAATTGCCGGACGCGCCGGCCGGCACCCGCGGCATCTCGCTGTTTATCGTGCCTAAATTCCTGCCCGATACCGAGGGCGAGGCGGGCGAGCGCAATGGCGTTTCCTGCGGATCGATCGAACACAAAATGGGCATCAAGGCTTCGGCGACGTGCGTCCTGAACTTCGATGGCGCCAAGGGTTTCTTGATCGGGGAGCCGAACAAAGGCCTGAACTGCATGTTCACCATGATGAACCATGCGCGCCTCGGCACCGGGATGCAGGGATTGTGTCTGGGCGAAGCGAGCTTTCAAGGCGCGATCAAATACGCCAACGACCGCCTGCAAATGCGTTCGCTGACGGGCCCGAAAGCGCCAGAGAAAGCCGCCGACCCGATCATCGTCCATCCTGACGTGCGCCGGATGTTGCTCACCATGAAAGCCTTCAACGAAGGTAACCGCGCACTGACTTACTTCACCGCGCAGTTGCTGGACGTGGCGCATCTGAGTCCGGATGAAAGCGCGCGCCAGGATGCCGAAGACCTGCTGGCGTTCCTGACGCCAATCTGCAAAGCCTTCATGACCGATACCGGGCTGGAAGTGACCAACCACGGCATGCAGGTGTTTGGCGGGCATGGGTTCATTCGTGAATGGGGCATGGAGCAGTTGGTCCGCGACTGCCGGATCGCGCCAATCTACGAAGGCACCAACGGTATTCAGGCGCTGGATTTGCTCGGGCGCAAAGTGCTCGGCAGTCAGGGCAAGCTGCTGCGTGGTTTCACCAAGATCGTCCATAAGTTCTGTGCGGCGAACGCTGAACACCCGCAGCTCGGTAGCTACGTAGCGCAACTCAACACACTGAATCAGCAGTGGGGCGAACTGACCACCCAAGTCGGCATGGCCTCGATGAAGAATGCCGACGAAGTCGGCGCTGCGTCGGTGGATTACCTGATGTACAGCGGTTACATCATCCTCGGCTATCTATGGCTGCGCATGGCGCTGGTGGCTCAGGCGCAACTCGATGCGGGCAGCGGCGAGGCCGATTATTGCCAGGGCAAACTCGCGACCAACGAGTTTTACTTCAAGCGTTTGCTGCCGCGTACTGCCGCTCATCGGGCAGCCATCGAGGCGGGCAGTGATTGCCTGATGAAGCTGCCAGCGGAGTTGTTTGCGCTTTAGTCTTTTAAAATGAGTAACAAAGAAAGCTCGCGTCACTGCGGGCTTTTTTTATGACTAAATGGTCAGTGACCAATCATTACAAAACGGTCATGGGCTGACCCTATGTGTCGTAAAAGTTGTTGGGTTACACTCGGACCCAACGACTGCACCACTCCTACGAATCACCTGTTTAGATCTTGCGAGGTTTGCCATGGCTGACTACAAAGCGCCCCTGCGCGATATGCGCTTCGTTCTCAATGAAGTTTTCGAGGTCACCAAACTCTGGGCCGAGCTGCCCGCGTTGGCCGAGACCGTCGATGCGGAAACCGTCGAAGCCATTCTTGAAGAAGCCGGCAAGGTCACCAGCAAAAGCATCGCGCCCCTGAGCCGTGCAGCTGACGAAGAAGGTTGCCATTGGGCGGACGGTGCCGTCACCACGCCGGCAGGTTTCCCACAGGCATATCAGACTTACGCTGAAGGCGGTTGGGTCGGCGTGGGTGGTGATCCGACCTACGGCGGCATGGGCATGCCCAAGGCTGTTTCGGCTCAGGTCGAAGAAATGGTCAACTCCGCCAGCCTGTCGTTCGGTCTGTACCCGATGCTGACCGCCGGCGCCTGCCTGTCGATCAACGCCCACGCCAGTGACGAGCTGAAAGCCGCGTACCTGCCGAACATGTACGCCGGCGTCTGGGCCGGTTCGATGTGCCTGACCGAGCCACACGCCGGTACTGACCTGGGGATCATCCGCACCAAGGCTGAACCTCAGGCCGACGGTTCCTACAAAGTCAGCGGCACCAAGATCTTCATCACCGGTGGCGAGCACGACCTGACCGAAAACATCATTCACCTGGTGCTGGCCAAGCTGCCGGACGCGCCGGCCGGTCCGAAAGGTATTTCGCTGTTCCTGGTGCCGAAGTTCATGGTCAACGCCGACGGCAGCCTCGGCGCACGTAACCCGGCGAACTGCGGTTCGATCGAACACAAGATGGGCATCCAGGCGTCCGCGACCTGCGTGATGAACTTCGACGAAGCCATCGGTTACCTGGTCGGCGAGCCGAACAAGGGCCTGGCGGCGATGTTCACCATGATGAACTACGAGCGTCTGGGCGTCGGTATCCAGGGCCTCGCGACTGGCGAGCGCTCCTATCAAAACGCCGTTGAATACGCTCGCGACCGTCTGCAAAGCCGTTCGCCGACTGGCGCGCAGAACAAAGACAAAGTCGCCGACCCGATCATCGTCCACCCGGACGTGCGTCGCATGCTGCTGACCATGAAAGCCTCGAACGAAGGCGGTCGTGCGTTTTCGACTTACGTGGCCATGCAATTGGACACCGCCAAATTCAGCGAAGACGCGACCACCCGCAAACGCGCTGAAGACCTGGTGGCGTTGCTGACCCCGGTGGCCAAGGCGTTCCTGACTGACCTCGGTCTGGAAACCACGGTCCACGGCCAACAGGTGTTCGGCGGCCACGGTTACATCCGTGAGTGGGGCCAGGAACAACTGGTGCGCGACGTGCGCATCACGCAGATCTACGAAGGCACCAACGGCATTCAGGCGCTGGACCTGGTCGGGCGCAAGATCGTCGGCACCGGCGGGGCGTTCTACAACCTGTTCGCTGACGAGATCCGTCACTTCACCGCGACGGCCAGCGCCGATCTGGCCGAGTTCACCAAGCCGCTGAACGACGCCGTGACCACCCTCGACGAGCTGACCGCCTGGTTGCTCGACCGCGCGAAAAACAACCCGAATGAAATCGGCGCGGCATCGGTCGAGTACCTGCAAACCTTCGGTTACGTGGCGTACGCCTACATGTGGGCATTGATGGCCAAAGCCGCATTGGGTAAAGAAACACAGGACGATTTCTACGCCAGCAAGCTGGGCACGGCGCGCTTCTATTTCGCCCGTCTATTGCCACGCATTCACTCGTTGAGCGCGTCGGTGAAGGCCGGTAGCGAGTCCCTGTTCTTGCTGGATGCTGCGCAGTTCTGACAAACGTGACGTCATGTAAGCATTCTCTTACATGACGTGCTGCTGTTTTCCCATAGGCGTAGATTGGATCCACAGCTAATCTACTTCACATGGACGTCGCGCAGGAAGCGCAAAGCAACAACACGGACACGTAGGATTCTGCCAGGACGGCGGAGTGAAATGGATGTCAGGGAAACAGTCTGCAAAGCCCCGCTTCGGCGGGGTTTTCTTTTGCCCGCAGAAAAGTGCTCAGCTCAGTCCGTCGAGGGTTTTCGAGCGGTTCAAGCGTTCATCGGGCCCGTTCATCACTTCCTCCAACAGCGTGCGTAACAAGGCCAGCGAGGTCTGTTGCCGCTGTACATCCCGGCAGACCAATCCGACTTTCAGCGGCACTCGCGGCTCAGTCAGCGGTTTCCACAGCAGTTCGTTATTGCCGAGCGCCTTTTGCGAGCGTCCGGGCAGCACAGTCGCCAGTCGGGTATGTGGCAGGCTGTCGAGAATCCCCGCCATGTTGTTCAACTCCGCCTGTACCTGTGGGCGCCTGCCAAGGTTGGCCAGTTGCGTCTGCCAGATCTGTCGCACCTGGAACTCTTCTCCCAGCAACAGCATCGGCAACTCGGCGGCCTGACTCATGGAGACTTTCTTGAACTCTCGCAGCGGATGATCGGCGGGGATGACCAGGGTCAGTTCATCTTCGTACAGCATCACGCCATGCAACCCTGGCTGGCGCGGCGGCAGGTAGCTGATGCCGATGTCCAGCGAGCCGTTAAGCAGGCGTCGCTCGATTTCCAGCCCGGTCAGTTCGTAGATCTGCACCACCAGATGCGGTTGAGCCTTGCGTACCCGCTCAAGCATCTGCGGCACCAGGCTGGTGTGTACGGTTTGCAGTACACCGATGGCCAGTGTGCGCAACGCCTGTCCCTTGAAATTGCCCAATGCCTCGCGCGCCCGCTGCATGCCGTCGAGCAATGGCACTGCATGGTTGTACAAAGTATGAGCGGCCAGGGTGGGCAGCAGGCGTTTGCTGCTGCGCTCAAACAGGCTCACATCAAGGTTCTGTTCGAGGTGCCGGATCTGCTGGGACAACGCCGGTTGGGAGATTGAAAGCCGCTCGGCAGCCCGGCCGACGTGGCCTTCTTCGTAGACCGCGACGAAATAACGCAGTTGCTTGAAATCCATAAGGGATGCTTATCGAAAATGCTGGGAAATCGAAATGGCTCAAGGCCGTGCAAGCGCCTAGTCTAACCGCATTCACAAGGCTTACAGGGCCATAGAACGCGATGAATACCGTTTGCGCCGAAGGTGTTTACATAGGTAAGGCAAAAAATCTCAATCGAGGTTTTTCTGGATGAACCTGTTCAATTTGCGGCGTAATCCGCCGTGTCTTGATGACCTTGCTGTGGACACTTTCCAGCCGTCCCACCGCGACAACCTTTCCAGCGAGTACCTGATGCCCAGCGTCGAGCGGCCGAAACAGATTTTCGTGCGTGGCCAAGGCTCCTGGTTATGGGACAGCGATGACCGCGCTTACCTGGATTTCACGCAAGGTGGCGGGGTCAACAGCTTGGGGCACAGCCCCTCAGTATTGGTCCAGGCGATTTCGCAACAGGCTCAATCACTGATCAATCCCGGTTTTGCTGTGCACAATCGCGGCATGCTCAACCTTGCCGGGCGCCTCTGCACCGCCACTGGCAGTGATCAGGCGTACTTGCTCAACAGCGGCCGCGAAGCGTGTGACGCGGCAATCAAACTGGCGTGTCAGTGGGGCCAGCGCTATCGCGGTGGAGCTTCGCGCATCGTCGTTGCCGGCAACGGCTGCCTTGACCGTCGTTTCGGAACGAAGGCGGATTTGCACCCTGTTCCCTTCAATGATCTTGTGGCAATGCATGCAGCGGTCGACGCCCGGACCGTAGCAATCATGCTTGAACCGATCCAGAACGCGGCGGGAGTAATCCCGGCTACCGAGCATTACCTCAAGGGTGTGGAACGCTTATGTCGTGAGCTGGGGATTCTGCTGATTCTCGACGAAGTGCAAACCGGTATCGGGCGTTGCGGCACATTGCTCGCCGAACAGTCCTACGGCGTTCGGGCAGATATCGTCGTCCTCGGCGAAGGATTGGGCGGTGGCGTGCCGCTCGCTGCGTTGCTGGCGCGAGGCAAGGCCTGCTGTTTCGACGTGGGCGACCTGAGCGGTATTCATCACGGCAATGCCTTGATGACGGCGGCCGGGCTGGCGGTACTCGACAGCGTGCAGGACAAGGGGTTTCTCGAGCATGTCAGGGAAACCGGGCAGCACCTGCGTGAAGGCCTCGGGCGCCTGGCTCACCGGTATGGTCACGGCCAATTGCGTGGGCAAGGGCTGCTTTGGGGGCTGACGCTGTCGGACGATTCGGCCGACGCCGTGGTCAGTGCCGCGCTGTACGAAGGCCTGTTACTCAGCGCCCCGCAACCCGACTGCTTGCGCTTCACCCCCGCGCTGACAGTCAGCAACGCCAACATCGACGAAATGCTTCTGCGCCTGACCCGCGCCTTCTCCCGTGTGCGCACCGCACAATTGCAGTGCCGTAAAGGGATTGCGGTCTGACCGACCCTTTCCCACACAGATTCCAGAACCGTCTCGCGGTAATAACGCATCGCCCCACGTTTGATTCTTTCGCGTGGGGCGTTTTTTTGTGTGCAATGCACCGCGAAGTTTTGGCTGAAGGGGGGAAGGGACTGAACCCTGACGAACGGCACAGGTCGATTAACTGTAGGGCTCACACGAGCCACTTCCAATCAGGAGCTGCCCCATGGACTTTATTCGAATCATCATCGCCATTCTGTTGCCGCCATTGGGTGTGTTTCTGCAAGTCGGTTTCGCCGGCGCGTTCTGGCTGAATATTCTGCTGACGTTGTGCGGTTATATTCCGGGGATCGTGCATGCGGTTTACATCATCGCCAAGCGTTGAGTTTGGCGGCGTCAGGTAGATCGCTTTCGCGAGCAGGCTCGCTCCCACAGGGATTTCTGTACGCCTAAGATCCAATGTGGGAGCGAGCCTGCTCGCGAAGGTGGCGCCACAATTTCCGGATTGATCTCAGACTTCAGTCCACCAACGCCATCACCCGCCGATAAAACAACCACTCCTGCTCCAGCGCATGGGCCTGATTGCCGGCCTTGCGAAAGCCATGGCGTTCATCCGCGTAGTAATGCGCTTCAACCAGAATGCCGTTGTCCTGCAGCGCGTTAACCATGTCACGGGTCTGTTGCGGCACGACCACAGCGTCCAGTTCCCCTTGAAAGAAAATCACCGGCACGCTGATGTTGCCCGCATGCAGCAGCGGCGTTCGCGCGGCATAGCGCTCGGCGTCCTCCAAAGGATCGCCGATCAGCCAGTCCAGATAATCGCCTTCGAACTTGTGCGTTGCGCGTCCCAATGCCACGGGATCGCTGACGCCATACAAACTGGCGCCGGCGCGGAAAACTTTCTGAAATGCCAGCGCACACAGGGTCGTATAACCGCCGGCACTGCCGCCACGAATAAACGCTTTTTCACCGTCGATCAATCCACGGTCGGCGAGATGGGCGACCACTGCGCAGGCGTCTTCCACATCGACGTCGCCCCAGCTCAAATGCAGTGCCTGGCGATAGGCCCGGCCATAGCCGCTGCTGCCTCGGTAGTTGAGATCGGCCACGGCAAAGCCGCGTTGTGCCCAGTATTGAATACGCGGATCGAGCATCGGGTAGCACGCCGATGTGGGGCCGCCATGAATGAACACCACCAGTGGCGGCTTTGCATCCCCGGTCATCGCTGGATAGAAGAAACCGTGGGCTTCACCTGAACCGCTCGGGTAGCGCAGGGTTTGCGGGACGCTGATCTGCGCGGCTGGTAACGGTGCAATCCCGCCGGCCAGTACCTGGACCCGCCGGTTGGAGCGGTCGATGGCGATCACCGCTGACGAACTGACTGGCGATGCGGCGATGCAGTAAATGAATCGCTCATCCAGCGCCAGATGGCGGAAGCGACTGTAGGCACCGGTGAAATCTTCGACGGTCTCACCGCAAAGACCCAGTCGGCCAAAACCCTCTTCGGTCCAACTGGCCAGGTAATCATCTTTACCCAAAGGCAACCAGGTGCAACCTCCGAGTTGCCAAGGCGCCGGCCCGTGATCCGCTGCGGCGCAGGGCAACGGGCGCAAACCGTCTGCAGATTCCACCCATGGCTGCCAAAAACCGCCACGGTCCGTCAGACAAAGCAGTCGACCGCTGTCATCGAATCGAGGCTGTTGCAGTGACTCCTGAATACCCTCGCCAGCCACGCAGCGCGGCGAGGCAAACCCGCCATCGTTTAGACGTTCGGTAACCATCAGCCGCGTCGCGGTCCAGGGCTGATCGGGGCGGCTCCACTCGATCCACGCGAGGCGTTGCGAGTCTGGGCTCAGGGTTGGCGCCGCGTAGAAGTCGGCACCTTCTGCCAGCAGATGACGCGTGCCGTCCTTCACATCAATCGCCACCAATCGATGCCGGTCGCGGTTTTCTTCAACCGCCAAAACCTGGCCGTGGGCGAATTGCAGATCGCCAAAACGGCACTCGCCCGACGTCAGCAACAAAGGCTCGCCTGTGAGCGATTGCCGATACAGCTGCTGGTCCGCCTCGTTGACGAACACTATCCCGTCATCGGTCAGGCAAAACGCGCCACCGCCGTATTCGTACACCCGACTGCGCACGCTGAAACCCGCGGGTGTCAGGCAATGTGCCTGGCCATCGCGCCAATGCCAGATCCGGCAGGCGCCGTCTTCAGGTCGGTACTCGTTCCAGAACAAGCCGTTGCGGCCGACCTGCAACTCGGCAAAGTCGACACCGGCAGCGACGGCTTTAGCCGCGCTGAAGGGCTCAGCTTTTTGCGATGAGGCGTGAGTTTCGTTCATTGCGAAAGGCCAGTTGTTCGATGGTCTGGGTCGCGTGCTCGGCTTCTTCGCGGGCCTTGAGGATCACGCCGTGATGTTCGGATTTGCTGCACACCGGGTCGGCATTGCTCGCATCGCCCGTGAGCATGAACGCCTGGCAGCGACAGCCGCCGAAGTCCTTTTCTTTCTCGTCGCAGGAGCGGCAGGGCTCGGGCATCCAGTCGTAACCGCGAAAACGATTGAAGCCGAACGAGTCGTACCAGATGTGCTGCATGCTGTGGTCGCGCACGTTGGGAAACTGCACCGGCATTTGCCGGGCGCCGTGGCAGGGCAGGGCGGTGCCGTCCGGCGTGACCGTCAGGAAGATGCTGCCCCAGCCATTCATGCAGGCTTTCGGGCGCTCTTCGTAATAGTCCGGCGTGACGAAAATCAGCTTGCACGGATGCCCTTCGGCTTCCAGCTTGGCGCGGTATTCATTGGTGATGCGTTCGGCGCGGACCAGTTGTTCCTTGGTCGGCAACAGGCCGACCCGGTTAAGCTGCGCCCAGCCGTAAAACTGGCAAGTGGCGAGTTCGACGAAGTCTGCTTCCAGTGCGATGCACAGCTCGATGATGCGGTCGATCTTGTCGATGTTGTGCCGATGGGTCACGAAATTCAGCACCATCGGATAGCCGTGAGCCTTCACCGCACGGGCCATTTCCAGCTTCTGTGCGAAGGCTTTTTTCGAGCCGGCCAGCAGGTTGTTCACCTGCTCATCGCTGGCCTGAAAGCTGATCTGGATGTGGTCCAGGCCGGCCTTCTTGAAATCACTGATTTTCTGCTCGGTCAGGCCAATGCCGGAGGTGATCAGATTGGTGTAGAAACCCAGCTTGCGCGCCTCGGCAATCAACTCGGCGAGGTCCTGGCGCACCAGCGGCTCACCACCGGAAAAGCCCAACTGCGCCGCGCCCATTTCCCGCGCTTCGCGGAACACCTTGATCCACTGCTCGGTGCTCAGCTCTTTGCCTTGCTCGGCGAAGTCCAGTGGATTGGAGCAGTACGGGCATTGCAGCGGGCAGCGGTAGGTCAGTTCGGCCAGCAACCACAGCGGCAGGCCGATTTCCGGTTTGGGCGGTAACGTGCCTGACGCAGAATCAGGCAAGTTCGATCCAGTGCTGAGCACGGGCGACCTCCATGAATTGCTCGATGTCTTCACCGAGCTCGGGCACGCCGGGGAACTGCGCGTCCAGTTCGGCAATGATCGAGGCGACATCGCGTTCGCCGTCGATCAAGCCGCCAATCAGCGCGGCGCTTTCATTGAGTTTGATCATGCCTTCCGGGTACAGCAGCACATGGCCTTTCTGCGCCGGTTCGTACTGGAAACGGTAGCCGGTACGCCAGATTGGGGTGTTGCTGCGGTCGAAACTCATAAGGTGATTCCTTTGTGCCAGACCCGTTGTTCGGTCACGCTGTGATACGGCGGGCGTTTCAGTTCGTAGGCCATGCTCATGGCATCGAGCATGCTCCAAAGAATGTCCAGTTTGAACTGGAGAATTTCCAGCATGCGCTCCTGGCCTTCCCGCGTCGTGTAATGCTGCAAAGTGATCGCCAGACCGTGTTCCACATCGCGCCGCGCCTGGCCCAGGCGAGTGCGGAAATACTCGTAGCCGGCCGGGTCGATCCACGGGTAGTGCTGCGGCCAGCTGTCGAGGCGCGATTGGTGGATCTGTGGCGCGAACAGTTCGGTCAGCGAACTGCTGGCGGCTTCCTGCCAACTGGCCCGGCGGGCGAAGTTGACGTAGGCATCGACGGCGAACCGCACGCCGGGCAGGACCAGTTCCTGGGAGCGCAGTTGATCCGGGTCGAGTCCAACCGCCTGGCCAAGCCGCAGCCAGGCTTCGATGCCGCCGTCTTCGCCGGGGGCGCCGTCGTGGTCGAGCAAACGCTGAATCCACTCGCGGCGGATTTCGCGGTCTGGGCAGTTGGCGAGGATCGCGGCGTCTTTCAGGGGGATGTTCACTTGATAGTAGAAGCGGTTGGCGACCCAGCCCTGGATCTGCTCGCGCGTCGCCCGACCGTCATACATCGCCACGTGGTAGGGGTGATGGATGTGGTAATAGGCGCCTTTGGCACGCAGGGCGGCCTCGAATTCGGCGGGGGACATTGGGGTGTCAGTCATTGCGGTTCTCCGGGGAACAACCGGTGGATTCTTTGGTGTCTGGTCTGACGCCTTCGCGAGCAGGCTCGCTCCCACATTGGAATGCGGTCCCCTTGTGGGAGCGAGCCTGCTCGCGAATTGGCTGTCAGCTACAACACAATACTCATGCCGTCATACGCCACTTCAACACCCCGCCGAACCAGCTCGGCACGTTCCGGCGAATCCTCATCCAGAATCGGATTGGTGTTGTTGATGTGGATAAGCACCTTGCGTTGCTCGGGCAATTGCTCCAGCACTTCCAGCATGCCGCCGGGACCGTTCTGCGCCAGATGGCCCATTTCCCGACCGGTGCGGGTGCCGACACCACGGCGCTGCATTTCGTCGTCGTCCCACATCGTGCCGTCCACCAGCAGGCAATCGCTGCCAGCCATGATCTCCAGCAGCGGCGCGTCGACCTTGCCCAGGCCCGGTGCGTAGAACAGCTTGCCGCCAGTGCTCAGGTCTTCAACGATCAGGCCGATGTTATCGCCGGGGTGCGGATCGAAGCGGTGTGGCGAATAGGGCGGGGCTGCGCTGCGCAGCGGCAGCGGGGTGAAACGCAGGTTCGGGCAGGCCGCAATGGTGAAACTGCGATCGAGCTCGATCCGGTTCCAGTCCAGCCCGCCGTTCCAGTGGGTCAGCATGGTGAACAGCGGAAAACCGGTGCTCAAATCTTCATGGACCATGTCAGTGCACCAGACCTGATGCGGACACCCTTCGCGCAGGCTGAGCAGGCCGGTGGTGTGATCGATCTGACTGTCCATCAGGATGATCGCGCTGATGCCGGTGTCGCGCAGGGCCCGACCCGGTTGCATCGGGGCGAAACTCTGGAGTTGGGCGCGAATGTCTGGCGAAGCGTTGCACAGCACCCAGTTCACGCCATCATCGGAAATGGCGATGGACGACTGGGTCCGCGCCTTGGCGTTCAGGCTGCCATCGCGAAAACCGGCGCAGTTCACGCAGTTGCAGTTCCACTGGGGGAAACCGCCGCCAGCGGCGGAACCTAGAATCTGGACAAACATGGCCGCTCCATCATTCGAAAACTGAAAATAAAAACGCCTCGGCGAGCCGAGGCGTTGGCACTGCGATACAAAAAGATTAGCGGCTTGCGAAGTACATGGTGACTTCAAAGCCGATACGCAGGTCGGTGTAAGCGGGTTTGGACCAGGACATGGGAGCGCTCCTTCAGGTGATGGGACAGTTGAGGTCTATACATATAGTCCACCTCCAGCCGGAGATGTTCAGATAGTTAGGTTGCTATGTTACTCAAAATTACAGCGCGGTTGCCCGTGAAACTTTGAGAAAGCTAATTGCAGCGCCTGTAATGATCATTTTGTCACTTGCCAAACCGCGCTCGGGCTTGGGCCGCTGGCCAGGCAGCGCCAGCCGCCGAGTGCTTGATTCAATCGCTTGGCAGCGTCCAATAGTGCATCGCGGTCGATCAACAGAATTGTTTCAGGCAGACGCTCCAGATAATCCGACGAGTGGCCAGCCAGTTTGCCCTGCCAGAGCAGTTCGGCTGCCTGAGGGACGGGAAGGGCGTTCAGGTCGAATTGCTCCGCCAAAGACTGACGGTGGGCGGTGAATGTCGCCTCGTCCAAGCCTTCGATCATTCCTGGCAAGTCGCTTAGAAACTGTTCGGTATGTTCCAGCAAACCTGCCGGTGCAACGCTCGGGGACTGCACGCCGAACAGAATCCCGGCCTGCCCATGGATCTGGCGCAGTGCGCTGAACACGGCATAGCCCAGTTGCAGCTCGACCCGCAGGCGCTGATAGAACGGCGTCTGGCACAGTTGGGCGAGCAGTCGCCAGGCGGCTTCGTCGGCGATGTCTTGCGTGGCGGTCGGACAGAACAGCAATAGCGCGTGTTCGCTGGAGTCGGTGTCGACAGTTGTCCACAGGCGCTGCGCGTTGATCGAGGGCGGCGAAGAGGGTTGATCCGCCACGCCGGGCACGCGGCTCAGCGCCAAACCCATCGCCGCTTGTGTCTGTGACGACAGGCCAACGGCCAAGCCTTCCCAGCGCGCGCTCGACCAAAGTTGCTGCAAGTCGCCTGAGTCAGCAGAGGGTTCAAGACAAAGACCAGGCAGCGCCTTCAGCAGTTGCTTGATCGGCATCAATGGGGCGCTTGGCGGTTCATCCTGTGAGCATCCGTGTGTTGTCAGCTCTTTCAAGGCGTGTTCGAGGACAGTTGGCATCGGTGCCTGTAGCCCCGTCATCTTCAACAGCCATTCATTGCCTGAAGCGCTGAAGGAAAAGTCGACACCCGCCTGACGCGCATCTTCGCGCAAGGGCTTCAACTGGTTCTCCAATGTCGACTGAAGACTGGCGAGAGGTGTGAAGTCGAGTTTCCAGCGCAGATAAATCACCCCTTCATCGGTGTTATCTGGCAGCACCGAACTAAATTGCATCGGGGAGTTTTCGCGCCGACTGCGTGAGCGGTCCTGGGCAAACGTGCGCAGGCCACGGTGTTTGCTGGTCTGCCCGCGAATCAGCCCGGCATTGGCCGCGGGCGCTTCGCTGCGTATAAACGGATTAGGCGTCGGCAGTTGCCATTCGCTGCTGAAGTTATCCACAGCACCGATTTTGTTCAGGATGTCTTTCAGCGCTACAACGCCCTGTTCGGATAACCCTGTTTCCAGTTGCTCGGCGTCCCACTGAGCCATTTGCAAGGCACCGCTGACCTGCTGCTGGCGTTGCACCAGGGCGGCGTATTCTTCGCGCAAGCCGGCCCAGTCTTGATGGGAGGCAAAAAAGCCCAGCCAGTCGAGAAGCGTTTGGCCAATCAGGCTTTTCGATTGAGAAGTGATGAACTGGACGTGCAGCAAGGCTTGCCCGGCGAATTGATACAGCGGCGCAGCTTTCAGGCTGTCCGCCAGGCCCCGTTCTCGCAGTGTCGCCACCAGTCCGCCAGGTTTCACGGCGTTCAGCCAATGGCACAGAAACGCCAGAGCCTCAGGCGATGACTCTGGTAACGCTTCGAACGCGAACAGAAGATCGAGCCGGCGCTCGCCAGCCTGTTGATAAGTTTTTTCCGACGAGTTCACCAGCGCTTCAGGTGCGTGTTGCGGGACTCGTTGCCCGACGGGAATCCCGGTGCCAAAACGCTGAGCCATCTCTCGTAACTCATCGAGAGTCTGCGGCCCGGCCAGGCTCAGGGTCATCTGCCCGGTCTGATAAAACCGCTGATGGAAATCCCTCAACGCTTGCTGAAACTCGGGCTGCTGCACTGGCAGGCTGTCGCGGTTGCCGGCATGAAACCCGCGCAAGGGATGCGTCGAAGAAAACCCATCGAACAACGCCAATTGCTGTTGCGCCAGCGCATCCTGCGACCAGGCGACGAATTCCGCGTGCAGCACTTCCCGTTCCCGCAACTGATCGTCCGGATTCATACGCGGATGAGCGAGCATGTCTGACAGATGCTCCAGCCCACCGGCAAACGCCTGAGGTGGCAGCTCGAAAAAGAAGTCGGTGGTGCGCTCACTGGTCCGCGCGTTGACCTGACCGCCATGACCCTGAACGTAGGCCATCAGCCCTTGCCCGGTCGGAAATCGCTCCGTCCCCAGAAACAGCAAATGCTCCAGAAAATGCGCCAGACCGGGCCGCGCCAGTGGCACATCGTGACTGCCCGCCGCAACACGCAGTACCGCCGCGCAGCGCTTCAAATTCGGGGCATGACGCAACGTCACCCGCAAGCCATTGGCCAGGGTTTCAGTGTGGGGGCGAGGGTGATTCAGCGCAGGCATGAGCACTTCCAGTACAGAGAAGCGCTAATGCTAGCGGATTACAGGGGATTAGCGCTTGTTAAGGTCGCCGTAAAGCTCGGGACGACGATCGATCAAGTAGCGATTGGCGGCCCGTGAGTCGGCCATCAATTGACGATCCAGTTCGCCGACAATCAGCGCTTCATCCAGGCCGGCCTGAGCGATGCGACTGCCATCCGGTGCGGCAATGCTGCTCTGGCCGCAGTAGTGGATCTCGCCTTCATGGCCGCAGTAATTGGCGTAGGCCACGTAGCACTGGTTTTCGAATGCACGGGCGCGGACGGTGACGTCGGCGACGAAGTCGAAGGGAATCATGTTCGCCGTTGGCACCAGGATCAGCTCGGCACCGGCCAGGGCCAGGCGCCGGGCATTTTCCGGGAACTCCATGTCGTAGCAAATCAGGAAGCCAAGTTTCCAGCCGTTGAGTTCCACCAGCGGAAAATCATCCTGCCCGGCGCTGAACATCGAGTGATCGAGGTCGCCGAACAAGTGCGTCTTGCGGTAGTTGCACAACCGCTCGCCGTGGGCGTCGATCAACTGCACGGCGTTGTAGATCTGCCCGTCCTCGGTGCGCTCCGGGTAGCCATACAAAATGGCAATCCCGGCGGTCTTGGCAATGCGCGCAATCTGCTGCGCCGACTCGCCGTTGTGCACCTCGGCGAGGACGCTGACCGCATCGACGCCGATGTTGTAGCCGGTCAGGAACATCTCCGGCACCACCAACAGGTCGGCGCCATTCGCTTCCTGGGCCAATTGCTGTAGGCGTTGCAGATTGCCGGCGACGTCCAGGGGCTGCGGTGGACATTGGTAAAGGGCTACGCGCATTTCGGATTCCTCTTACTCGGGCAGGGCGATCGGACCGATCTCGTTGAACACATCTCCTGGACCCGGGTTCTCGGCGTGAGTTTCACCGCCGAAGTGTTTCATGATGCCCCACACCGCGTTGAGCGAGGTCTGCACCGCGCCTTCAACCCAGGCCGGGGTCCACGAAACGTCGTCACCGGCGATGAAAATCCCGCGCTGCTCGGCCGGCATGTCGTCCTGCATGAAGTGCGCGTACATGCGCTGGTTGTAGCGGTAGTGGCCGGGCAGGGCGCCTTTGAAAGCACCGAGGAAATGCGGGTCGGCTTCCCACGACACGGTGATCGGATCGCCGATGATGCGCGCGGCGATGTCGACTTTCGGGTAGATCTTTTTCAACGCGTCCAACGCCAGTTTCACGCGTTTTTCCACCGGGTGCGGGAGCATTTTCAGCGCGTCGCTCATCCACGAGTACGACAGGCAAATCACGCCGGGCTTGTCGTCACCGTTATCGAACAGATAAGTGCCACGGGTCAGGCGGTCGGTGAGGGTCATGCTCATCAGGTCGCGGCCGGTTTCCGGATCCTTGTCCTTCCAGAACGGGCGGTCGACCATCACGAACGTCTTCGACGACTGCATATAGCGGGTGCGGTCGAGGGCCATCCACATCTTTTGCGAGAACAGGGTTTCGTCGCATTCGATCTGAGTGGTCAGCAGCCAGCTCTGGCACGTGGTGAGTACAGCGGCGTATTCGCGGGTGTCGCCATTGTTGTCGGTGACCGCAAAACGACCGTCAGCGGCGTGGGCGATTTTTTTGACCCCGGAGCGTGGCGCGCCTCGGTGCAAAGACTTGAGACTGGTGCCTTCGGGCCAGTGCACGCAGCGTTCCGGCACATGCCGCCAGATGCCTTGCGGGACTTGTTCGACGCCGCCGACGACCAGGTGCTGGTGATCATCGCAGTTGGTCATCACCACCCGGAAAATTTCCAGCATCGAGTTCGGGAAGTCAGAGTCCCAGCCGCCGGTGCCGAAGCCGACCTGGCCGAACACTTCGCGGTGATGGAACGAGAGTTTGGCGAAGGCTTTTGAGGTCGCGACGAAGTCGTAGAAAGTGCGGTCGTCCCAGAGCGGAACCAGGGTATTCCACAATTCTTTGAGGCGCGGCACGTCACGGTCACGGATCGCTTGCTGGATATCGGCGAACTGTGAACCGGCTTCCAGTGCATCCGCCCAGGCGTCAGCCACTTCCTGGAACAGTGCTGGAAGATCCGCCAGTTTCTGTGCGTAATGGGTTTTGCCTTCGATGTCGATCACCGTGCTGCCCGATGCGGGCGTCAGCGGGTTCGGAAAAGGCTTGGTCTGCAGGCCGAGTTTGTCGACGTAGTGATAAAACGCGGTAGACGATACCGGGAAGCGCATCCCGCCCAATTCGGCGACGATTCCATCGGTCCCGTTGAACGCCTGGGAGCGCAGGCGACCGCCCATCTTCGAGGCTTCGTAGACGACGGGTTTGAGGCCCATCTTCATCAACTCGTAGGCCGCCACCAAACCGGCGATGCCCGCGCCGACAATCGCTACTTCGGCACCGTGGTTGTGCGCAGGAATGCTGCCCAGGCCAGCCGGGTGTTCGATCCAGTCGTCGAAGGCGAAAGGAAAGTCCGGGCCGAAAATGGTGACTGGTTTCTTACCGTCTGCAGGATGGCGATTGTTCTTGTTCATGGCTGACCTTGCTGGCGACCCGACGCAGGATGCGCGTCTGAGTATAGGAAAAGATGGCAGCCATTCTAGTGAGCGTAGAACACGTTAATAAGACGCAATGTGTCGTCGTTTTGCCAATAAACCAATCAATATGACGATATATACCTGCTATCTGACAAAATCCGATCCCTGTGGGAGCGAGCCTGCTCGCGAAGAGGCGCGTTCAGTCGCCAAACAGCCCAAACCCGAACGCTAAACCGGCTGCCCCCGATCAATCTTGCTACTCAAAATAATCGACGTCGTCGTCTTCTCCACCCCATCGACACTGCCGATCTGATCCAGCAACTGATCCAGTTGCTCTGGCGAGTCAGTCCGCAGCCACGCCACATAATCAAATTCGCCACTCACCGCACACAACTGCTGAACCTGAGCCATCGCACTGAGCCGACGCAGCACTTCCTTGCCCGAGCGCGGTTGCACGGTAATCCCGACGTACGCCTGTAATCCGCCATCCACCACGCGCTGACCGAGTCGCACGCCATAACCGGTGATGACCCGGGTCTTTTCCAGGCGCGCCAATCGTGAGGTGACGGTCGTGCGCGCAATGCCCAATTGCCGGGCCAGCATGGCCACGCTCTCGCGGGCGTTGATCTGCAGGGCGGCGATCAACTGGCGATCTATCTCGTCAAGAACGGGTGGGCGTGTATCAGGCAAGGGGCGTCTCCAGTGGCGTGGAACAATGATTGAGCATGTTACAGGCTCGTTCGACACGACGCTTGTGGGCGATATTCGAACGAGTCTTTGTACCGTTCAGAACATTTATGACTGCGACAAATTGCCATAAGTAACTAGGTAGTACATCATTCTGCGCTTGTCACAAATGGGGAAAATTTCCGACATGAATAATTCTGGGGCTGCCGGCGGCGGCAAATGGCTGTTGCGCGGTCTGGGTGTGCTGATTGCCTTGATCGGGCTTGGCCTCGCAGCAGGCGGCGGTTATCTGATCGCGCTGGGTGGCAGCGCTTACTTCTTGCTGATGGGCTTGGCGATGCTGGTGTCCGGGCTGATGATTGCCCGATGCAAGCCCCAAGGCGCGTGGCTTTATGGCCTGGCGTTGATCCTGACCGCGATGTGGGCGGTGTGGGATGCCGGTTTCGACTACTGGCCGCTCGTCTCACGAGTGCTGACATTCGCCGTGATCGGTCTGGTCGTTGCGTTGATGTATCCGATGCTGGTGCGCGCTTCAGGCGCGACGGCGGGCCGCGGTGCCTATGGCCTGGCCGGTATCCTGGGCGTTGGTGTCGTCGCAACGATGGCCTACATGTTTGTGCCTACGCATGTGGTCAAGGCTTCCATCGAGCCGGCGGTAACGCCGGTGACGCCGGGCACTGAACAGAAAGACTGGGCGCATTGGGGCAACACCACCGCCGGCAATCGCTTTGCCGCGCTGGACCAGATCAACAAAGGCAACATCGACAAGCTGCAAGTCGCGTGGACCTTCCATACCGGCGACGTCCCGCAAAGCACCGGCGCCGGTGCTGAAGACCAGAACACCCCGCTGCAAATCGGTGACACGGTCTTCACCTGCACCGCCTACGGCAAAGTCTTCGCCCTGGACGCCGACACCGGCGCTCAGCGCTGGAAATTCGACCCGCAAGGCACCGCGCCGAACTGGCAGCGCTGCCGAGGCCTGGGGTATTCCGAAACGCCGCCGTCGTCGGATAACCAGCCAACAGCCTGTACGAAACGTCTGTTTCTGCCGACCGGCGATGCGCGTTTGATCGCCATCAATGCCGACACCGGCATGCCTTGCGAGGAATTTGGCAACCTCGGCACGGTCGACCTGACAACGGACATGGGCGAAGTGAAACCGGGCTATTACCAGCAAACCTCGACCCCGTTGGTCGCCGGTAACGTAGTGATTGTCGGCGGCCGCGTGGCTGATAACTACTCCACCGGCGAACCGCCAGGTGTGGTCCGCGCCTATGACGTGCGCAGTGGCGAACTGGTGTGGGCGTGGGATCCGGGAAATCCGAACACCACCAAACGCCCGCCTGCCGGGGAGACCTATACCCGTGGTACGCCGAACGTCTGGTCGGCCATGTCCTACGACGCCAGGCTCGGTCTGGTGTATTTGCCAACCGGCAACGCCACCCCGGACTTCTTCGGCGGCCAGCGCACGGCATTCGATGACAAATGGAACTCGTCCATCGTCGCTATCGACGTGAAGACCGGTCAGGTGCGCTGGCACTTCCAGACCACTCACCACGACCTCTGGGACTTCGACCTGCCAGCCCAGCCGCTGCTGTACGACGTGCCGGACGACAAGGGCGGCGTGCAGCCAGCCTTGGCGCAAGTGACCAAGCAGGGCGAGATCTTCCTGCTCAATCGCGAAACCGGTGTACCGATCGCCCGCGTCGAAGAGCGTCCGGTGCCGCAAGGCAATGTCCCCGGCGAACGCTATTCACCGACCCAGCCGTTCTCGGTGGACATGCCGTCAATCGGTAACAAGACGTTGACCGAGTCCGACATGTGGGGCGCCACGCCGTTCGATCAACTGATGTGCCGCATCCAGTTCAAAGGCATGCGCCACGAAGGCGTCTACACCCCGCCAGGGCTTGATCGCGCGTTGCAGTTCCCGGGCTCGCTGGGTGGCATGAACTGGGGCAGCGTTTCGGTGGACCCGAACACCCACTACATGTTCGTCAACGACATGCGCCTCGGCCTTGCCAACTACATGATCCCGCGCAACAAGATCGCCGCCGGGGCCAGTGGTATTGAAATGGGTGTGGTGCCGCAGGAAGGTACGCCGTTCGGTGCGATGCGCGAACGCTTCCTCTCGGCGGCCGGCATTCCGTGTCAGAAACCACCGTTTGGCACGATGTCCGCCATCGACCTCAAGACCCACAAACTGATGTGGCAAGTCCCGGTCGGCACCGTGCAAGACACTGGCCCGCTGGGGATCCGCATGCATTTGCCAATCCCGATTGGCATGCCGACGCTGGGCGCTTCGCTGGCGACCCAGTCGGGGCTGTTGTTCTTCGCCGGGACACAGGATTTCTACCTGCGTGCGTTCGATACCGGCAACGGCAATGAGATCTGGAAGGCGCGTTTGCCTGTGGGCAGTCAGTCGGGGCCGATGACGTACGTTTCGCCGAAAACCGGCAAGCAGTACATCCTGCTGACGGTGGGTGGTGCGCGTCAGTCGACGGATCGTGGGGATTATGTGATTGCGTATGCGTTGCCCAAGTAGGGGCTAATTGCGGGTACGAAAAAGCTGTGCCATTCGCACATCAAAAAGCCCGGCATTTTCGCCGGGCTTTTTCGCACCATTCATATTCAAGCGTATGCATTGCCTTGGTTATGCCATCCGCCTTCAAACTCCAGATTCAGTTTGTAGAGGTCGTGGTCCAATTTGTTGATGGTGTTGATAGCTGCCATCAAATCCGCTTCGCCAGTTTTGGCTTCGAGATAAAGGCCCCTCAAGTAGCGGTCGTTCACCATTGGGATTTTGTCGGTTTTTTCCCAGATCGCTACAGCCTGGCTCGTCAAACCAACGATCTCAGCGAGGCTTTCTTGAGACAGCCCAAGTTCTTTCCTGAGGAATCGGAACTCAGCCCCTGTCAACACAGCAGTCTTCTCGGCGATGGCCTTGCCGATGACGTCATGTAAGCCTTTCACATCGGTGATGGCGACGGACTCGCCATACGCGGTCTCTTTCACCACGAAGCCGTTGCTAAGCCATACATTTGGCAGGCCGCTCTCTACGTAGTGGTACATAAATTCATCCCTTCTTTTGTATCGTGGTCACTATGACGAGAAATGTCCCGTCGTCATTAACATCGATTGCGCCGACGACCTGGAGAGGTGACCCAGCTCTAAACCAGGAAATAGTAAACCTCCAATCACCCCCCTGTTGCTGGAACGGCCCTTCGGTGATCTGCCCCTTGCCCAGGCGGTCCATCACATCCGGCATGCTCACCCCTCGCTCAATCATCCTTGCCTTGGCATGCGGAGAGTAAAAGATGCGTTCCGATACCTCCGAAAGCCCACGTATTATTTCGAGAGCTTTCTTTTTTGGCAGTGGAAAAGGCAGTAGGAGGCTCATTGGGTTTCTATAGTATTTATAGGTTGAGTCATCCTAAAGTTCAAGGCTGGCTTGTCAAATTCCATTGTATGTCTGGGAATGACGCTACTGCGTTGGTAAGCCCACGTGGACACTTTGTAGGCGTGTAAGCTGCTTGTTGAAGAGAAAAGCTTGGGGGAGCCTGAACACCAGACACAAAAAAGCCGCGCATTTGCGCGGCTTTTTTATGGTTCTTCACGGATTACCGGGAAAGACGCTCTTGATCTTCATGAAAAAGAATTCGCTATCCCGGTAACCGTACGCC
>NZ_JBWKNG010000020.1:0-138577 GCF_059415465.1 Pseudomonas sp. GW821-FHT10C09 | reverse complement strand
TTTTTTGGCGTTTGAAAAAAAAAGTGAGTCGCCGTAAGGGCGAAACCCTAAGCAGCCGTTACCGCAGCAACGGATATAAACCCAATCCAACAGACAACAAAAAGGCGCCCGAAGGCGCCTTTCGCTTTACAACAGATCAACACCCGTCAGGCCATTTCAGCCGTGGTCTCAAACTCGAAGGTCAGCTCGCCGTCCTTCAGATCGATATGCACCACACCACCATGGTCCGCCAGTTCGCCAAAGAGGATCTCTTCGGCCAGTGGACGCTTGATCTTGTCCTGGATCAAACGCGCCATTGGACGAGCGCCCATTGCCGTGTCGTAGCCACCCACTGCCAGCCAGCCGCGCGCTGCGTCCGTCACTTCCAGCTGCACACGCTTGTCTTCCAGCTGCGCCTGAAGCTCGGTAAGGAACTTGTCCACCACGCTTTTGATGACCTCATGACTGAGGCGACCAAACTGGATAATGGTGTCCAGACGGTTGCGGAACTCTGGCGTGAAGCTCTTCTTGATCACTTCCATCGCATCGGACGAGTGGTCCTGATGGGTGAAACCGATCGAAGCACGCGCTGCTGTTTCGGCACCGGCGTTGGTCGTCATGATGACGATCACGTTACGGAAATCCGCCTTGCGCCCGTTGTTATCAGTCAGCGTACCGTGATCCATGACCTGCAGCAGCAGGTTGAAGACTTCCGGATGCGCCTTCTCGATCTCATCGAGCAACAGCACACAGTGAGGCTGCTTGGTGATGGCTTCGGTCAGCAGGCCGCCCTGATCGAACCCGACATAGCCTGGAGGCGCACCGATCAGACGCGATACGGTGTGGCGCTCCATGTACTCGGACATGTCGAAGCGAACCAGCTCGATACCCAACGCCTTGGCCAACTGACGCGCCGCTTCGGTTTTACCGACACCGGTCGGCCCTGCGAACAGGAACGAACCGACAGGCTTGTCAGGCGACTTGAGGCCGGCACGGGACAGTTTGATCGCCGTCGACAACGAGTCGATGGCGGCATCCTGGCCAAATACGGTGAGCTTCAGGTCACGCTCAAGGTTACGCAGCAGCTCTTTGTCGGAGCTGGTGACGTGCTTGGGCGGAATTCGGGCGATTTTCGCCACGATGTCCTCGACCTGAGGCACCTCGATGCGTTTCACACGTTTCTCGATTGGCTGCAGACGCTGGTAGGCGCCCGCCTCGTCGATGACGTCGATGGCCTTGTCCGGCATGTGCCGGTCATTGATATAGCGCGAAGCCAGCTCAGCGGCCGCACGCAGCGCCTCATCACTGTATTCGATGTTGTGGTGCGCTTCGAAACGCCCTTTCAGGCCGCGCAGGATGCCAATGGTGTCTTCCACCGAAGGCTCCGACACATCAACCTTCTGGAAGCGTCGTGCCAGGGCACGGTCCTTCTCGAAGATCCCGCGGAATTCCTGGAACGTGGTCGAACCGATGCAACGGATATCACCCGAGGACAGCAGCGGCTTGAGCAGGTTCGAGGCATCCATGACGCCACCGGACGCAGCACCCGCACCGATAATGGTGTGGATTTCGTCGATGAACAGGATCGCCTGCGGACGTTTTTTCAGTTCATTGAGCAGCGCCTTGAAGCGCTTCTCGAAATCACCACGGTATTTGGTCCCGGCCAGCAAGGCGCCCAAGTCGAGGGAATACACCACGCTGTTGGCCAGCAGGTCAGGCACCTGGTTGTCGACAATGCGTTTGGCCAGGCCTTCGGCAATCGCGGTTTTACCCACGCCCGCCTCGCCCACCAGCAACGGATTGTTTTTACGACGGCGCGCCAGGATCTGCGCGACGCGTTCGACTTCCAGCTCACGGCCTACCAATGGATCGATTCGACCCTGGCGCGCGAGTTCGTTGAGGTTGCTGGCATAAGCATCCAGAGGATTGCCTGAAGATGAAGACTCACCGCCCTCGTCGTCCTGCATATCTTGCTCACCTTCAGAGTGATCGCCATGCCCGGGCACTTTGGAAATGCCATGGGCGATGTAGTTGACGACATCGATGCGCGCAACGCTCTGCTGTTTCAGCAGGAACACTGCCTGACTCTCTTGCTCACTGAAGATCGCGACCAGCACGTTGGCGCCAGTCACTTCGCGTTTGCCCGAGCTCTGTACGTGGAACACAGCACGTTGCAGTACACGCTGGAAGCCCAGGGTTGGCTGGGTTTCACGGTCCTCGTCATGGACGGGGATCAATGGCGTGGTGGAGTCGATGAACTCCTGCAGGTCATGCTTGAGTTTGTCGAGGTTTGCGCCGCACGCACGCAAAACAGTGGCGGCAGCCTCATTGTCCAATAGGGCCAGCAGGAGATGTTCGACGGTCATGAATTCATGACGCTTCGAACGGGCCTCCTTGAAGGCTAGATTGAGGGTGACTTCGAGCTCGCGGTTTAACATAGCTTCACCTCATACCCAAGTGGTCGGCGATTAACCGTCCTTCTCGATTTCACAGAGTAGCGGATGCTGGCTTTCCCTGGCGTACTGGTTGACCTGCATGGCCTTAGTCTCGGCGATGTCGCGGGTAAACACTCCACATACTGCCCGTCCTTCTGTGTGGACGGCCAGCATGACCTTGGTCGCCAGCTCCCGATTCAGGTTAAAAAACACCTCGAGCACTTCGACGACGAAATCCATCGGTGTGTAGTCATCGTTGAACAAAACCACCTTGTACATCGGCGGCGCCTGTAAAGCAGGCTTTGCCTCCTGAACAGCAATGCCTGCGGAATCGTCGTCGTGTGAATCAGGATGATCCTGATTGAATGTTAGTCGAATCTGGCTGATTGCATGCATGGAAAGAAAGGTTCGTCAGTTGTGCTAATACAGTGGTGGGGGCGGCTATGGACGATTTCAACACCGACCGCCCGGTCACCTTGACTATCGGGAAAACGGTGTTACAACCAATAGAGCCCACAGTGGGTAAAAAAGGTCCGCGGAGTCAATCTTATTTATAAAGACTGACTGCGGATGTACTGGATGATACTCCAGTGATGGAGTCTGTTGCAGAGGGATATGAGCATGGCAGTCGGCAAGGTGAAATGGTTCAACAACGCCAAGGGATTCGGTTTCATTAACACCGACGCCAGAGAAGGTCGTGACGAGGATGGCAAGGAAATCGATTTCTTTGCCCACTATTCGGCCATCGATATGGGTGGATACAAGACCCTCAAGGCCGGACAGATCGTCAGCTTCGAGATCGTTCAGGGGCCCAAAGGGCTGCACGCCGTCAAAATTACAGACAAAGTGGCCGTTGACGCCGCTGCAGCCGCAGCAGCCGCTACCAGCTCCCAGGCTAAAGCCGTGAGCTGATTCCCACGATTCAAGGCATCCGGTCATAACAAAACCGCCCGACTCGATCACTCGAGCCGGGCGGTTTTGTTGCAGCCGCTTTTCGCTTACATATGCGAGATCAGCGCATCACCAAAGCCGGAAGACGACACCAGCTTCGCGCCGTCCATCAGACGTTCGAAGTCATAGGTCACGGTCTTGGCGGAAATTGCGCCGTTGGTGCCCTTGATGATCAGGTCGGCCGCTTCGGTCCAGCCCATGTGACGCAGCATCATTTCAGCCGACAGGATCAGCGAGCCCGGGTTGACCTGGTCCTTGCCGGCGTATTTCGGCGCAGTACCGTGGGTCGCTTCGAACATGGCAATGGTGTCGGACAGGTTGGCACCCGGTGCGATACCGATACCGCCCACTTCCGCCGCCAGGGCGTCAGAGAGGTAGTCGCCGTTCAGGTTCAGGGTCGCGATCACATCGTATTCGGCCGGACGCAGCAGGATCTGCTGGAGCATGGCGTCAGCGATGGCATCCTTGACGATAACGTTCTTGCCGGTTTTCGGGTTCTTGAACTGCATCCACGGACCGCCGTCGAGCAGGGTCGCGCCGAACTCTTCAGCCGCCACTTCGTAGGCCCATTCCTTGAAGGCACCTTCGGTGAACTTCATGATGTTGCCTTTGTGCACGATGGTCAGCGAGTCGCGGTCGTTGTCGACCACATACTGCAGGGCCTTGCGTGCCAGACGCTTGGTGCCTTGCAGCGAAACCGGCTTGATGCCGATACCGCAGTTTTCGTCGAAACGGATCTTGGTGACGCCCATTTCATCTTTGAGGAACTTGATGACTTTGGTCGCTTCCGGCGAACCGGCTTTCCACTCGATACCGGCGTAGATATCTTCCGAGTTCTCACGGAAGATCGTCATGTCGACATCGCCTGGCTTTTTAACCGGGCTAGGCACGCCTTCGAACCAGCGCACAGGGCGCAGGCACACATAAAGGTCGAGTTGCTGACGCAGGGCCACGTTCAGGGAACGAATGCCGCCGCCGACCGGGGTGGTCAGAGGGCCCTTGATGGAAACCACGTAATCTTTAACTGCGTCCAGGGTTTCCTGGGGTAGCCAGGTGTCCTGATCGTAAACCTGAGTCGCTTTCTCCCCGGCGTAGACTTCCATCCAGGAAATTTTGCGCTCGCCGCCGTAAGCCTTCTTAACAGCAGCATCGACAACCTTGATCATGACCGGGCTGATATCAACGCCAATACCATCGCCTTCGATGAAGGGGATGATCGGGTTGTTAGGAACATTGAGAGAATGGTCCGCGTTGACGGTGATTTTGTCGCCGACTGCTGGAACCTGAATCTTCTTGTATCCCATGCTGAACTCCATTGTTTGGATTGAACATCTGGCTTCGTTCGAGCGTAACCCAGTTAAATCGGCGCGCAAACCCTATGTTCCATCCATCTGCCGCAAAGCTGCATTCCTCGCGGCCTACAAGCCTGAAAGCAAAGGGAAAAGCGCCAAAGTCGAGCACGACGAACGACTCTACGCCCCACCTGCCCCTGCGACCTTTAGACCAATGGACGATATTCCTTACTCATGAACCATCGGCAGATTGCCAGCTACCTATGTATAATGCCGCCGCTGACTAAAGGGTCACGACGGTGGAAAGGCTCTACGATGAGACTTTCCGCCCTATAAGCCGGTCTGTTACCGCAGTCCGAATGCTTGACGCCCTACTGATGCACCCAACATCACAGCAACGAAACCTCGATATTCGGCTCATGGATGACTTTGAACGAACGCGCTTACCCGGCGCCCCTCGAGTTTCTGCGCACGCTTTAGCAAAGAAGAGAGAGTTAATCCGAATATGCCCACCCGCTCGAAGATCATCTATACCTTCACCGACGAAGCCCCAGCCCTCGCCACCTATTCACTGTTGCCTATCGTAGAGGCCTTCACCGCCTCGGCTGATATCGCCGTTGAAACCCGCGATATCTCTCTTGCAGGACGCATTCTGGCCAGCTTCCCCGAGCAACTGGGTGACAAAGCCGTAGCCGACCACCTCGCCGAACTGGGCGACCTGGCCGTTACGCCTGAAGCCAACATCATCAAGCTGCCGAACATCAGTGCTTCCGTACCGCAGCTGCAAGCCGCGATCAAAGAACTGCAAGCCCAGGGCTTCGCCGTTCCTGATTACCCGGAAACCGTGACCAGCGACGCCGACAAGCTCGCCAAGTCGCGTTACGACAAGATCAAGGGCAGCGCCGTAAACCCGGTTCTGCGCGAAGGCAACTCCGATCGTCGTGCACCGCTGTCGGTCAAGAATTACGCTCGCAAGCATCCGCACAAAATGGGCGCTTGGGCTAAAGACTCCAAGTCTCACGTTGCGCACATGAGCGCCGGCGATTTCTACGGCAGCGAAAAAGCCGCCCTGATCGAAGCCGCTGACGCCGTCAAAATCGAACTGATCGCTCAAGACGGCACCACCACCGTCCTGAAAGAAAAAACCACCGTACAGGCCGGTGAGATCCTCGATTGCGCGGTCATGAGCAAAAACGCTCTGCGCAGCTTCATCGCTGCCGAGATCGAAGACGCCAAAGCCAAGGGTGTGCTGCTGTCGGTTCACCTGAAAGCCACCATGATGAAGGTCTCCGACCCGATCATGTTCGGCCAGATCGTTGCCGAGTTCTATAAAGACGCACTGGCCAAGCACGCTGACGTGCTGGCGCAGATCGGCTTCAACCTGAACAACGGCATCGGCGACCTGTACGCTCGCATCAAGGCCCTGCCGGCTGAGCAGCAAGCGCAGATCGAAGCGGACATCCAGGCGGTCTACGCCGTTCGTCCGTCGTTGGCCATGGTCAACTCCGACAAAGGCATCACCAACCTGCACGTGCCGAGCGACGTCATTGTCGACGCCTCGATGCCAGCCATGATCCGTGACTCCGGCAAAATGTGGGGCACCGACGGCCAGCTGCACGACACCAAGGCTGTGATCCCGGATCGCTGCTACGCAACCATCTACCAGGCCGTCATCGAAGACTGCAAAGTCAACGGTGCTTTCGACTCGACCACCATGGGCAGCGTGCCAAACGTTGGCCTGATGGCGAAGAAAGCCGAAGAGTACGGTTCGCACGACAAGACTTTCCAGATCAAGGCCAACGGTGTGGTTCGGGTTTCCGACAGCGCCGGTCGCACGCTGCTGGAACAGTCGGTTGAAGCCGGCGACACCTTCCGCATGTGCCAGACCAAAGACGCGCCGATCCAGGACTGGGTCAAACTGGCCGTCAACCGTGCTCGCGCCAGCAGCACCCCGGCGATTTTCTGGCTGGACCCGATGCGCGCCCACGATGGCGTAGTGATCGAGAAAGTTCAGGCTTACCTGAAGGATCACGACACGGCCGGCCTGGACATCCAGATCATGGCACCTGTCGACGCGATGAAGTTCACCCTGCAACGCACTCGCGAAGGCAAGGACACCATCTCGGTGACCGGCAACGTATTGCGCGACTACCTGACTGACCTGTTCCCGATCATGGAACTGGGCACCAGCGCCAAGATGCTGTCGATCGTTCCGCTGATGAATGGCGGCGGTCTGTTCGAAACCGGCGCCGGTGGTTCGGCTCCGAAGCACGTTCAACAGCTGCTGGAAGAGAACTTCCTGCGTTGGGATTCCCTGGGCGAGTTCCTGGCCCTGGCCGCTTCCCTTGAGCACCTGGGCGTGACTTACAACAACCCTAAGGCGCTGGTTCTGGCCAAGACCCTGGATCAGGCCACCGGCCAGTTCCTGGACAACAACAAGTCGCCATCGCGTAAAGTCGGCAACATCGACAACCGCGGCAGCCACTTCTACCTGGCGCTGTACTGGGCTCAAGCCCTGGCGGCCCAGACTGAAGACGCTGCACTGCAAGCGCAGTTCGCGACCCTGGCCAAAACCCTGACCGAGAACGAAGCAACCATCGTTGCCGAGCTCAACGCCGTTCAGGGCAAGCCAGTGGACATCGGCGGTTACTACCACGCCAATGCCGAGCTGATCAGCAAGGCCATGCGCCCTAGCCCAACCTTCAACGCAGCGGTTGCTGCGCTGGTTTAAGGTTGTAAGGTTGCAAAGAAGCCCCGGCCTAGTGCCGGGGTTTCTGTTTTCGGGCTAAACACACACTTATCCATCAGAACCGGATCCTGTGGGAGCGAGCCTGCTCGCGAATGCGGTATATCCTTCAACACTGCATTGACCGGCCTACCGCTTTCGCGAGCAGGCTCGCTCCCACACTGATTTTTATTCCAACTTCAGAATCGAGGAAGCTTCATGGACTGGAAACCCCACATCACCGTCGCCACCATCGTCGAAGATAACGGCCGCTTCCTGATGGTCGAAGAGCTCAAGCACGACCGTGTCGTGCTCAATCAACCCGCCGGCCACCTCGACCCGAATGAAACCCTGATCGAAGCCGCGGTACGCGAAACCCTCGAAGAAACCGGCTGGGACGTCGAAGCCACCGGTGTAGTCGGCATTTACCTGTACACCGCCCCGAGCAACGGCGTGACGTACCAACGGGTCTGCTTCATCGCAAAACCGCTCAAACACCACCCGGATTATCAGCTGGACGACGGCATCGTCGGTGCCAAGTGGCTGACGCGTGACGAATTGCTGGAACAGCGCGCAAACTGGCGCAGTGAGCTGATCATCCGTTGTATCGATGATTATCTGGACGGCAATCACTTCGGTCTCGAACTGATCCGCCCTTCTCTTTAGCCTTGCGGGCTCCAGCCTGCTAGAATCGCGTCCTTTTTCAAGACACTCATTGAATCCCTATGCGTGATCCAGCCCCTTCTGACACACAAAAGAAGCGCGTCATTGTCGGCATGTCCGGCGGCGTGGACTCTTCCGTTTCCGCTCTCCTGCTGATCGAGCAGGGTTATGAGGTGGAAGGCCTGTTCATGAAGAACTGGGAAGAAGACGATGGAACGGAATACTGCACCGCCATGGACGACCTGGCGGATGCGCAGGCTGTGTGCGACAAAATCGGTATCAAGCTGCACACCGCCAACTTCGCCGCCGAGTACTGGGACAACGTGTTCGAGCACTTCCTGGCCGAATACAAGGCCGGTCGCACGCCGAACCCGGACATCCTGTGCAACCGCGAGATCAAGTTCAAGGCGTTCCTCGACTACGCCATGATGCTCGGTGCCGACCTGATTGCTACCGGCCACTATGTGCGCCGTCGCGATATCGACGGTCGTACCGAACTGCTCAAGGGCCTGGACGCGAACAAGGACCAGAGCTACTTCCTGCACGCCGTCGGCGGCGAGCAGATCGCCAAGACCCTGTTCCCGGTTGGCGAGCTGGAAAAGCCTGAAGTCCGCGCGATTGCCGAGAAATACGAGCTGGCGACCGCGAAGAAAAAGGACTCCACCGGTATCTGCTTTATCGGCGAACGCCGCTTCAGCGACTTCCTCAAGCAGTACCTGCCGGCGCAACCCGGCGAGATCAAGACCACCGAAGGTGAAGTGATCGGCCGTCACCACGGCTTGATGTACCACACCATCGGCCAGCGCCAGGGCCTGGGCATCGGCGGCTTGAAAGACGCCAGTGACGAGCCGTGGTACGTGCTGATCAAGGACCTGGAGCACAACGAGCTGATCGTCGGCCAAGGCAATGACCACCCGTATCTGTTCTCCCGCGCCCTGCTCGCCTCGGACATCTATTGGGTCAACCCGATTGATCTGACCGAGCCGCGCAAGTTGACCGCCAAGGTCCGCTATCGTCAAAGCGACCAGCCGTGCACGCTGGAGAAAACCGCTACCGGCTACCGCGCCACCTTCGATGACCCGCAACGCGCGGTCACCCCCGGCCAGTCCGTGGTGTTTTACGACGGTGAAATCTGCCTGGGCGGCGGCGTGATCGAAATTGCCGAGCCGTGGACCAGCAAAGGCCAGCAACAATGAGCCCCACTCAGGAGCAACTGACGGCGCTGGGCGGCGTGTTTTTCGCTGCCGTCCTCGTCGACAAGATTGCCAAGACCGGCCAGACCACCGAAGCCGGCCTGTCCTGCATGCTCGGCAGCCTGCTGATTCGCGACCCCAAGGACACGCTGGAAGTCTACGGCGGTGACGACCTCAACCTGCGCGAAGGTTATCGCGCGTTGGTGGGCGCACTTGAACGCGACCCGAGCGCCCTTCAGCGCGAACCCTTGCGTTACGCACTGGCGATGCTCGGGCTCGAACGTCAACTGGCCAAGCGCGGCGACATGCTGGACGTGATCGGCAAGCGCTTGCCGCAGATTCAATCCCAGGTCGAGCACTTCGGCCCGGCTCACGAAAACGTGATCGCCGCGTGTGGCGCGCTGTACCAGGACACCCTGAGCACCTTGCGCCAACGGATTCAGGTCCACGGCGACATGCGCAACCTGCAGCAGCCGAGCAATGCCTCGAAAATCCGCGCCCTGTTGCTGGCCGGGATTCGTTCGGCGCGCCTGTGGCGGCAGTTGGGCGGTCATCGCTGGCAGCTGGTGATCAGCCGTCGCAAATTATTGAAAGAGCTTTACCCCTTGATGCGTAACGAATAAGTCACGCAGACAGCTATTTACTCCGCATTACGCGTAATACGCCGGTCAGTTGGCAACGGACCGACGGATTTTTTCATGTATGATACGCGCCCCATTTCGTTGCCCGACTGTCCGAGAACACCCCATGCAGCTTTCTTCGCTCACTGCGGTTTCCCCTGTTGACGGCCGCTACGCCGGCAAAACCCAGGCCCTGCGCCCGATTTTCAGCGAATACGGCCTGATCCGTGCTCGCGTTCTGGTTGAAGTGCGCTGGCTCCAGCGCCTGGCCGCTCACCCTGGCATCAGCGAAGTGCCGGCGTTCTCCGCCGAAGCCAACGCTGTGCTGAACACCCTGGCGGAAAACTTCGCTCTGGAGCACGCCGAGCGTGTCAAAGAGATCGAGCGCACCACCAACCACGACGTCAAAGCCATCGAATACCTGCTCAAAGAGCAAGCGGCCAAGCTGCCGGAACTGGCTGCCGTCAGCGAATTCATCCACTTTGCCTGCACCAGCGAGGACATCAACAACCTGTCCCACGCCCTGATGCTGCGCGAAGGCCGTGATGATGTGATGCTGCCGCTGATGCGCCAGACCGCCGAAGCCATCCGCGAACTGGCCATCCGTTTTGCCGACGTGCCAATGCTGTCGCGCACCCACGGTCAACCGGCTTCGCCGACCACTTTGGGTAAAGAGCTGGCGAACGTGGTTTACCGTCTGGAGCGTCAAATCGCTCAGGCCGCTGCCGTTCCGCTGCTGGGCAAGATCAACGGCGCTGTCGGCAACTACAATGCTCACCTGTCGGCCTACCCTGAGATCGACTGGGAAGAAAACGCCCGTGCCTTCATCGAAGACGAGCTGGGCCTGGGTTTCAACCCGTACACCACGCAGATCGAGCCGCACGACTACATCGCCGAGCTGTTCGACGCGATCGCGCGCTTCAACACCATCCTGATCGACTTCGACCGCGACATCTGGGGCTACATCTCCCTGGGTTATTTCAAACAGCGCACTATCGCTGGCGAAATCGGTTCGTCGACCATGCCGCACAAGGTCAACCCGATCGACTTCGAAAACTCCGAAGGCAACCTGGGCATCGCCAACGCACTGTTCCAGCACTTGGCGAGCAAACTGCCAATCTCCCGCTGGCAGCGTGACCTGACCGACTCCACCGTGCTGCGCAACCTCGGTGTCGGCTTCGCCCACAGCGTGATCGCGTACGAAGCCAGCCTCAAAGGCATCAGCAAGCTTGAGCTCAACGAGCAGAAGATTGCCGCTGACCTGGACGCTTGCTGGGAAGTGCTGGCCGAGCCGATCCAGACCGTGATGCGCCGCTACAACATCGAAAACCCGTACGAAAAGCTGAAAGAACTGACCCGCGGCAAGGGCATCAGCCCGCAAGCGCTGCAGACTTTCATCGACGGCCTGGACATGCCAGCCGCCGCCAAGGCCGAGCTGAAATTGCTCACCCCGGCGAACTACATCGGTAACGCTGTAGAGCAAGCCAAACGCATCTGATTGACCGCTGGACCTGCTTGAGACGCCCGGCCGCGCCGGGCGTTTTTATTCCTGTCTAAAAAGTAGTTTTTTTCAATAGGTTACACATGAATCCTGACATTCCTCTTCAACTTCTGGGCGGCATCACGGCGCGCGAATTCTTGCGCGACTACTGGCAGAAAAAACCGCTGCTGATCCGCCAGGCGATTCCTGATTTCGAAAGCCCGATCGACGCCGACGAACTGGCCGGCCTGGCACTGGAAGAAGAAGTCGAATCACGCCTGGTGATCGAGAACGGCGAGCGCCCATGGGAATTGCGCCGCGGCCCGTTCGCCGAAGACGAATTCAGCAAACTGCCGGAACGTGACTGGACCCTGCTGGTTCAAGCGGTCGATCAGTTTGTGCCGGAAGTCAGCGAACTGCTGGAAAACTTCCGCTTTCTGCCGAGCTGGCGCGTCGACGACGTGATGATCAGCTTCGCCGCCCCAGGTGGCAGCGTCGGTCCGCACTTCGACAACTACGACGTGTTCCTGCTGCAAGGCCACGGCAAGCGCAACTGGAAAATCGGCCAGATGTGCGACTCCGAAAGCAAGTTGCTGCCACACGCAGACCTGCGCATCCTCGCTGAATTCGAAGCCACCGAAGAGTGGGTCCTGGAACCGGGCGACATGCTGTACCTGCCGCCGCGCCTGGCTCACTGCGGCGTCGCGGTCGATGACTGCATGACGTACTCGGTGGGTTTCCGTGCGCCGAGCGCCGCTGAAGTGCTGACCCACTTCACCGACTTCCTCAGCCAGTTCCTGACCGACGAAGAGCGTTACACCGACGCCGACGCCCTGCCTGCGGTCGATCCACACCAGATCCAGCACGACGCCCTTGATCGCCTGAAAAGCCTGCTGGCCGAGCACATGAGCGACGAGCGCCTGCTGCTGACCTGGTTTGGCCAGTACATGACCGAGCCGCGCTACCCGGAACTGGTGGTTGGCCCGGAAGAGATCGAAGAAGACGACCTGCTCGCCAGCCTTGAGCAAGGCGCCGTCCTGATCCGCAACCCAAGCGCCCGCCTCGCCTGGTCCGAAGTCGATGACGACCTGCTGCTGTTCGCCAGCGGCCAGAGCCGTTACCTGCCGGGCAAGTTGCGCGAACTGCTGAAAATGATTTGCGCCGCTGACGCGCTGCACATCGACAACCTCGGCGAGTGGCTGAGCGACGAAGACGGCCGAGGCCTGATCTGCGAATTGATCAAGCAAGGCAGCCTGGGGTTTGCTGATGAATAAAATTCACGTACGTGTCGCAGACTGGCAGAAGGACATCGCCGAGATCCGGCGCATTCGTGAGACGGTATTCATCGCCGAGCAATCCGTTCCACCTGAGCTGGAATGGGATGCCGATGACGCCACCGCGGTGCATTTCCTGGCCTTCGAAGGCGACTTCCCGATTGGCACCGCGCGCCTGCTGCCCGATGGCCACATCGGCCGGGTTTCGGTGCTCAAGGACTGGCGCGGCCTGAAGGTCGGCGATGCACTGATGCATGCGGTAATCGGTGAAGCCGAGGAGCGCGGCCTGAAGCAGCAGATGCTCAGCGCGCAAGTGCAGGCCACGGCGTTCTATGAGCGCCTGGGTTTTCACATCCTCAGCGAGGAATTCCTGGAAGCCGGGATTCCACATGTGGACATGGTGCGTCACTCGGCATAACACCCTCGCCACAGAGAACACCACAAAACGCCCCGCCATCAACCGATGCCGGGGCGTTTTGCTGTCTACGATTCAACTTGCACCACGTCGGGCCGACAAACTGGCAATATCAACACTTCAAGATGTCGGAGATAACGGATATGTCCCTACGCACCCTGCTCACCACCCTGTTGCTGACCTGCAGTTTTTCAGCCATGGCAGCCACCGAGATCGTGCCCCTGAACTACCGCACCAGCGCCGACATGCTGCCCATGGCGCAGGATTTCATTGGCAAGGAAGGCCAGGTCAGCGCCTACGGCAATCAGCTGATCGTCAACGCAGATCAACGCAAGATCGACGAACTTAAAACCCTGATCAGCCAACTCGACGTCGCGGCCAAGCGCTTGTTGATTACCGTCGACACCAATGAAAACAACTTTCAGGGCGATCAGGGCGTCTCGGTCAACGGCGCCAAGCCAAGCCAGACCCGAATCATCAATTACGGCACCGCCAGTCGCGACGGTGGCATCCAGCAGGTTCAGGCCAGCGAAGGCACGCCCGCACTGATTCAGGTCGGCCAAAGCGTACCGCTCACCAGTTCGCAGACCGATTCCTACGGCGATTTGCGCAGCCAGACCGAATACCGCAACGTCACTCAAGGCTTCTATGTCACCGCCAGCGTCACCGGCGACATCGTTCACCTGGCGATCAGTACCAACCGTGACCGCATGAGCCAGGAACGTCCCGATGTAGTGAACGTGCAAAGTACCGACACAACTGTCACGGGCCGCCTCGGCGAATGGATCCTGCTGGCTGGCGTCAACCGTCAGACCCAGGCCGACAAACAGGGCACGAGCCGCAACTACGCTACTCAGGGCCGGGATGACATGACCCTGCGGGTGAAAGTCGATACTTTGGACTAAACCACCGAAAACTGACTGATTAGTCGTATTAGACCAAAGATGTAGTGCCTGAAAAAAAGCACTACAAAACGTTTGACGATCGAAAAAAGCAAAGGCATGATGGCCTCGCTCCCGCTAATCAGGGGCCCTGGCAAGGGCCTTCGAAGCGATGCTCGCACCTACCCCGCGAGCCGCTTCGTGTCTGTACCGCCCACAAGGTGTGTTTGACGAGGTTGCCGACTGGAACGAAGTTGTCCCGAGGGACGGAAGCGTAATTAGGTAACCCGGCTTTACACTGATGTTTGCACCAAGGCCCACGATGCCCCAATGCGTTCGCCAGTTTGCCCTTACCTGCTCACTTCCCCTCGAGCCCATCGTTCATCCCGTCGCCACCCCCGCCAAATCCGACTTGACCACCAAGCTTCTGGTCAGCGAGCGCATGAATTTTCCACCGCAGAACAACTTTCCGTAAAAGACGCGACGAGGTTTATCTCCATGGCACTGACACGCGAACAGCAAATTGCAGCCCTCGAAAAAGATTGGGCTGAAAACCCACGCTGGAAAGGCGTGACTCGCGCTTACTCCGCTGCTGACGTCGTCCGCCTGCGTGGCTCGGTTCAACCTGAGCACACCTTTGCAAAAATGGGCGCCGAAAAGCTGTGGAACCTGGTCACCCAGGGCGCCAAGCCTTCCTTCCGTCCTGAGAAAGATTTCGTCAACTGCATGGGCGCCCTGACCGGCGGCCAGGCTGTACAGCAAGTTAAAGCCGGTATCCAGGCGATCTACCTGTCGGGCTGGCAAGTGGCTGCGGACAACAACTCCGCCGAATCGATGTACCCGGACCAGTCGCTGTACCCAGTGGACTCCGTTCCAACCGTGGTCAAGCGCATCAACAACTCGTTCCGTCGTGCTGACCAGATCCAGTGGAAAGCCGGCAAAGGCCCGGGCGACGAAGGCTACATCGACTACTTCGCTCCAATCGTGGCTGACGCTGAAGCCGGTTTCGGCGGCGTACTGAACGCTTACGAGCTGATGAAAAGCATGATCGAAGCAGGCGCCGCCGGCGTTCACTTCGAAGACCAACTGGCTTCCGTGAAGAAATGCGGCCACATGGGCGGCAAGGTACTGGTTCCTACCCAGGAAGCCGTACAGAAGCTGACCGCTGCCCGTCTGGCAGCAGACGTTGCCGGTACTCCGACCATCATCCTGGCCCGTACCGACGCTAACGCCGCTGACCTGCTGACTTCCGACTGCGACCCGTACGACCAGCCATTCGTGACTGGCGAACGTACCCAGGAAGGCTTCTACAAAGTGCGCGCCGGTCTGGACCAGGCCATCGCTCGCGGCCTGGCTTACGCTCCGTACGCCGACCTGATCTGGTGCGAAACCGCCAAGCCGGATCTGGACGAGGCTCGTCGCTTCGCTGAAGCGATCAAAAAGGAATACCCGGACCAACTGCTGTCGTACAACTGCTCGCCTTCCTTCAACTGGAAGAAAAACCTGGACGACGCGACCATCGCCAAGTTCCAGCGCGAACTGTCCGCCATGGGTTACAAGCACCAGTTCATCACCCTGGCCGGCATTCACAACATGTGGCACAGCATGTTCAACCTGGCGCACGACTACGCTCGCAACGACATGACTGCCTACGTGAAACTGCAAGAGCAAGAGTTCGCTGACGCTTCGAAAGGCTACACCTTCGTGGCTCACCAGCAGGAAGTGGGCACCGGCTACTTCGACGACATGACCACTGTGATTCAAGGTGGCTCGTCTTCGGTAACCGCACTGACCGGTTCGACTGAAGAAGAACAGTTCCACTGATCTGCTTCGCTTGATCGATCGGCCGCTGCGGGCCAGATAGAAAGCTAACCGCAGCGCCGCACATCTGACGCCCCGACTGGTTCGGGGCGTTTTTTTGCCTGCGATTCCTCAAACACCACAGGGGTCCGTGGTGAGACAGGAAAAACATTGATCCAGCGCGGTATCAGGGTCAGAAAAATCCGTTAAAACCGTCGCCTTCACTACTTGCTGTAATGCGCATAAAAGACAACTTCGCGGCCCCAATCCGGATAACCAGTTTAAAAACCACTGCAAACAATATTGATTATCATTTAGCCATAACTATGTTCGTTACATTCCCTACAAAACAATATTGATGAAAACCCGGCTAATGCCCGCAACGCATGGGTTGCGGGGCTTTGGAGGTGCGCTATGTCCTTATTCCTGTAAATAATTTCGCTATAGGAATTTTACTTGCTGAGTGTTGTGCCATAAAATCAGCGGGATTGATTGCTGCGACATATCGTCACTGCTTTGTTTCTTTTCAAGCTCAGAGACCTTTGCTCTCTGTTAAGGATTACCAGCATGCCCGAAGCGACAGGACTCATGGCCCACAACTGGGGCTTTGCCATTTTCCTTCTGGGCGTCGTCGGCCTCTGCGCCTTCATGCTCGGCGTTTCCAGCCTCCTTGGGTCAAAAGCCTGGGGCCGCAGCAAAAACGAACCGTTCGAATCCGGCATGCTACCTACAGGTGGCGCCCGTCTGCGGCTCTCAGCCAAATTCTATCTGGTCGCGATGCTCTTCGTGATCTTCGATATCGAAGCCCTCTTTCTCTTTGCATGGTCTGTGTCCGTCCGCGAAAGCGGCTGGACCGGATTCGTCGAAGCTCTCGTTTTCATAGCAATTCTGTTGGCAGGCCTTGTCTACCTATTCCGAGTGGGCGCCCTTGACTGGGCTCCGGAAGCTCGTCGTAAGCGGCAAGCGAAGCTGAAACAATGAGGCTTTGGCAATGCAATACAATCTCACCAGGATCGACCCCGATGCTCCTAACGAGCAGTATCCGATTGGCGAACGGGAAACCGTTTCCGATCCGTTAGAAGATCAAGTCCACAAAAACATCTTCATGGGCAAGCTCGAAGACGTGCTTAACGGCACGATCAACTGGGGGCGCAAGAACTCCCTGTGGCCGTATAACTTCGGTCTTTCGTGCTGCTACGTGGAAATGACCACCGCCTTCACGGCGCCCCACGACATCGCGCGCTTTGGCGCCGAGGTTATCCGGGCATCGCCGCGCCAGGCGGATTTCATGGTTATCGCCGGTACCTGCTTCATCAAGATGGCGCCGATCATTCAGCGTCTCTACGAGCAAATGCTCGAACCTAAATGGGTTATCTCCATGGGTTCGTGCGCCAACTCCGGTGGCATGTACGACATCTACTCTGTCGTTCAAGGGGTGGACAAGTTCCTGCCCGTGGACGTCTACGTGCCTGGCTGCCCGCCCCGTCCTGAAGCTTTCCTGCAAGGCTTGATGCTCTTGCAAGAGTCGATTGGACAGGAGCGTCGTCCGCTTTCCTGGGTCGTTGGTGATCAAGGCGTCTACCGCGCCGAGATGCCTTCCGAAAAGGAAAAGCGCCGCGAACAGCGAATCGCAGTCACCAACCTGCGCAGCCCCGACGAAGTCTGATCCAGATCTGCTTCTTTAATAGAACGAGACACTGGCTTCATTCTTTACGTTGACCGAAAGCGATAAATAACCATGACTACAGGCAGTGCTCTGTACATCCCGCCTTATAAGGCAGACGACCAGGATGTGGTCGTCGAACTGAACAACCGTTTTGGCGCGGACGCGTTCACCGCCCAGCCTACCCGCACCGGCATGCCGGTGCTTTGGGTTGCGCGCGCCAAACTCGTCGAAGTCCTGACCTTCCTGCGTAACCTGCCCAAGCCGTACGTCATGCTCTATGACCTGCACGGCGTGGATGAGCGTCTGCGCACCAAGCGTCAAGGGCTGCCAAGCGGCGCCGACTTCACTGTGTTCTATCACTTGATGTCGATCGAACGTAATAGTGACGTGATGATCAAGGTCGCCTTGTCCGAGAGCGACCTCAACGTGCCGACCGTGACCGGTCTGTGGCCGAATGCCAACTGGTACGAGCGTGAAGTGTGGGACATGTACGGCATCAACTTTGCCGGTCACCCGCACCTGACCCGCATCATGATGCCGCCGACCTGGGAAGGTCACCCGCTGCGCAAGGACTTCCCGGCCCGTGCCACCGAGTTCGACCCGTTCACCCTGAACCTGGCCAAGCAACAGCTTGAGGAAGAAGCCGCGCGCTTCAAGCCTGAAGACTGGGGCATGAAGCGTTCCGGTGCGAACGAGGACTACATGTTCCTCAACCTCGGTCCTAACCACCCTTCCGCGCACGGTGCGTTCCGCATCATCCTGCAGCTGGACGGTGAAGAGATCGTCGACTGCGTGCCGGACGTTGGTTACCACCACCGTGGTGCCGAGAAGATGGCCGAGCGTCAGTCCTGGCACAGTTTCATCCCGTACACCGACCGTATCGATTACCTCGGCGGCGTGATGAACAACCTGCCGTACGTGCTCTCGGTCGAGAAGCTGGCCGGCATCAAGGTGCCCGAGAAGGTCGACGTCATCCGCATCATGATGGCCGAGTTCTTCCGGATCACCAGCCACCTGCTGTTCCTGGGTACCTACATCCAGGACGTCGGCGCCATGACCCCGGTGTTCTTCACGTTCACCGACCGTCAGAAGGCGTACACGGTGATCGAAGCCATTACCGGTTTCCGTCTGCACCCGGCCTGGTACCGCATCGGTGGCGTCGCCCACGACCTGCCGCGCGGTTGGGAAAAACTGGTGAAAGACTTCGTCGAGTGGATGCCAAAGCGTCTGGACGAATACCAGAAAGCCGCCCTGGACAACAGCATCCTGAAAGGCCGGACCATCGGCGTCGCCGCCTACAACACCAAAGAAGCCCTGGAATGGGGCGTCACCGGTGCAGGCCTGCGTTCGACCGGTTGCGACTTCGACCTGCGTAAGGCACGTCCATACTCCGGTTACGAAAACTTCGAATTCGAAGTGCCGCTGGCCGCCAATGGCGATGCCTACGATCGTTGCATCGTGCGCGTCGAAGAAATGCGCCAGAGCATCAAGATCATCGAGCAGTGCATGCGCAACATGCCGGAAGGCCCGTACAAGGCGGATCACCCGCTGACCACGCCGCCGCCGAAAGAGCGCACGCTGCAGCACATCGAGACCCTGATCACGCACTTCCTGCAAGTTTCGTGGGGCCCGGTCATGCCGGCCAACGAATCCTTCCAGATGATCGAAGCGACCAAGGGCATCAACAGTTATTACCTGACGAGCGATGGCGGCACCATGAGCTACCGCACCCGGATTCGTACCCCAAGCTTCCCGCACCTGCAGCAGATCCCTTCGGTGATCAAAGGCAGTATGGTCGCGGACTTGATTGCGTACCTGGGTAGTATCGATTTCGTTATGGCCGACGTGGACCGCTAAGCATGAACAGCACGCTTATCCAGACAGACCGTTTCACCTTGAGTGAAACCGAGCGCTCGGCCATCGAGCACGAGTTGCATCACTACGAAGACCCGCGCGCGGCGTCGATCGAAGCCCTGAAGATCGTCCAGAAGGAACGTGGCTGGGTGCCGGACGGCGCTCTGTACGCCATCGGCGAGATCCTCGGCATTCCGGCGAGCGACGTTGAAGGCGTGGCGACGTTCTATAGCCAGATCTTCCGTCAGCCAGTGGGCCGTCACATCATTCGCGTTTGCGACAGCATGGTCTGCTACATCGGTGGTCACGAATCCGTGGTCAGCGAAATCCAGAGCAAGCTGGGCATCGGCCTGGGTCAGACCACCGCCGACGGTCGTTTCACCCTGCTGCCGGTCTGCTGCCTCGGCAACTGTGACAAGGCGCCGGCGTTGATGATCGACGACGACACTTTCGGTGATGTGCAGCCTGCCGGCGTTGCCAAATTGCTCGAGGGCTACGTATGACCCTGACTTCCTTCGGTCCTGCCAACCGCATCAAGCGTTCGGCCGAGACTCACCCGCTGACCTGGCGTCTGCGTGACGACGGCGAAGCCGTGTGGCTCGACGAGTACCAGGCCAAGAACGGTTACGCCGCTGCGCGCAAAGCCTTCGCCGACATGGCTCAGGACGATATCGTCCAGACCGTCAAAGATTCCGGCTTGAAAGGTCGCGGCGGTGCAGGCTTCCCCACGGGCGTTAAGTGGGGCCTGATGCCCAAGGACGAATCCATCAACATCCGCTACCTGCTGTGCAACGCGGATGAAATGGAGCCGAACACCTGGAAAGACCGCATGCTGATGGAGCAACTGCCCCATCTGCTGATCGAAGGCATGCTGATCAGTGCTCGCGCGCTGAAAACCTACCGTGGCTACATCTTCCTGCGTGGCGAGTACACCACCGCTGCCAAGCACCTCAACCGTGCAGTGGAAGAAGCCAAGGCAGCTGGCCTGTTGGGCAAGAACATCCTGGGCAGCGGCTTCGATTTCGAGCTGTTCGTCCACACCGGCGCCGGGCGTTACATCTGCGGTGAAGAAACCGCACTGATCAACTCCCTCGAAGGCCGCCGCGCCAACCCGCGCTCCAAGCCGCCCTTCCCTGCCGCCGTTGGCGTGTGGGGCAAGCCGACCTGCGTGAACAACGTTGAAACCCTGTGCAACGTGCCGGCGATCATTGCCGACGGCGTGGACTGGTACAAATCGTTGTCCCGCGAAGGCAGTGAAGACATGGGCACCAAGCTCATGGGCTTCTCCGGCAAGGTCAAGAACCCGGGCCTGTGGGAGCTGCCATTCGGCGTCACCGGTCGTGAGTTGTTCGAAGACTACGCCGGTGGCATGCGCGACGGCTTCAAGCTCAAGTGCTGGCAGCCTGGCGGCGCCGGTACCGGTTTCCTGTTGCCGGAACACCTGGACGCACAAATGTACGCCGGCGGCATCGCCAAAGTGGGCACCCGTATGGGTACCGGCCTGGCCATGGCGGTGGACGACAGCGTCAACATGGTTTCCCTGCTGCGCAACATGGAAGAGTTCTTCTCCCGTGAGTCGTGCGGTTTCTGCACCCCGTGCCGTGACGGTTTGCCGTGGAGCGTCAAGCTCCTGCGTGCGATCGAGAACGGTGAAGGGCAAGCCGGCGATATCGAGACCCTGCTGGGTCTGGTCGGCTTCCTCGGCCCTGGCAAGACCTTCTGTGCTCACGCACCGGGCGCCGTGGAGCCGTTGGGCAGCGCAATCAAATACTTCCGCCATGAGTTCGAAGCCGGCATCGCGCCTGTCAGCGCCGTCGTCCCGCCTCTGGCAAGGCCGATCGTAGTCGGCGCGTAAACGCTTAAAGAAGGCGAAGGGTCCGTGCCCTTCGCCTTCTCGTGTGATGACGCCTTTAACGGCTGTGTTGATTCACGCGAATAACAAGATTCCATTAGCCACGCCCGCTGACACCGGGCCAACGAAGAACTTTGAACCATGGCCACTATCCACGTAGACGGCAAAGAGCTCGAAGTCGATGGGGCAGACAACCTGTTACAGGCATGTCTGTCGCTAGGCCTCGATATCCCTTATTTCTGCTGGCACCCAGCCCTCGGCAGCGTTGGCGCTTGCCGCCAGTGCGCGGTCAAGCAGTACACCGACGAAAACGACAAGCGTGGTCGTATCGTCATGTCGTGCATGACGCCCGCCACCGACGGCAGCTGGATCTCCATCGACGACGAAGAAGCGAAAGTATTCCGCGCCAGCGTCGTTGAATGGCTGATGACCAACCACCCTCACGACTGCCCGGTCTGTGAAGAAGGCGGTCACTGCCACCTGCAAGACATGACGGTAATGACCGGCCACAACGAGCGCCGTTACCGCTTCACCAAGCGTACCCACCAGAACCAGCAACTGGGCCCGTTCATTTCCCACGAAATGAACCGCTGCATCGCTTGCTACCGCTGCGTGCGCTTCTATAAGGATTACGCTGGCGGCACCGACCTCGGTGTATTCGGTGCCCACGACAACGTGTACTTCGGTCGCGTTGAAGACGGCACCCTCGAAAGCGAGTTCTCCGGCAACCTCACCGAGGTCTGCCCGACCGGTGTGTTCACCGACAAGACTCACTCCGAGCGCTACAACCGCAAGTGGGACATGCAGTTCTCGCCGAGCATCTGCCATGGCTGCTCCAGCGGTTGCAACATCTCCCCGGGCGAACGCTACGGTGAACTGCGTCGTATCGAAAACCGTTTCAACGGTTCGGTAAACCAGTACTTCCTGTGCGACCGTGGCCGTTTCGGCTATGGCTACGTCAACCGCGAAGACCGCCCGCGTCAGCCTCTGCTGGCCAACGGCGCCAAGCTGAGCCTCGACGAAGCACTGGATAAAGCTGCTGATCTGCTGCGCGGTCGCAACATCGTCGGTATCGGTTCGCCGCGTGCCAGCCTTGAAAGCAACTACGCGCTGCGCGAACTGGTCGGCGCCGAGCACTTCTACTCCGGTATCGAAGCGGCCGAGCTGGAGCGCATTCGTCTGGTCATGCAGGTGCTGAAAGACAGCCCGCTGCCGATCCCGAACATGCGCGACATCGAAGACCATGACGCGATTTTCGTTCTCGGCGAAGACCTGACCCAGACTGCAGCCCGTATGGCGTTGTCCCTGCGTCAATCGGTCAAAGGCAAGGCCGAAGACATGGCCGACGCGATGCGCGTTCAGCCTTGGCTCGACGCCGCGGTGAAGAACATCGGTCAGCACGCGCTGAACCCGTTGTTCATCGCCAGCCTGGCTGAAACCAAGCTCGACGACGTCGCCGAAGAATGCGTTCACGCAGCACCGGACGACCTGGCCCGCATCGGTTTCGCCGTGGCTCACGCCCTCGACGCCAGCGCTCCAGCCGTTGAAGGCCTGGACGCTGAAGCCCTGGAACTGGCCAAGCGCATCGCCGACGCCCTGCTCGCGGCCAAGCGTCCATTGATCATTGCCGGCACCTCGTTGGGTTCCAAGGCGCTGATCGAAGCGGCAGCCAACATCGCCAAAGCCCTGAAGCTGCGCGAGAAAAACGGTTCCCTCAGCCTGATCGTGCCAGAGGCCAACAGCCTCGGCCTGGCCATGCTCGGTGGTGACTCGGTCGACGCCGCGCTGCAAGCCGTCATCGATGGCAAGGCCGACGCCATCGTCGTGCTGGAAAACGATCTGTACACCCGTACCGACAAAGCCAAGGTTGATGCCGCACTGACCGCTGCGAAAGTAGTGATCGTTGCCGACCATCAAAAAACCGCCACCAGCGATCGCGCGCACCTGGTGCTGCCAGCCGCCAGCTTCGCTGAAGGCGACGGTACCCTGGTCAGCCAGGAAGGTCGCGCCCAGCGCTTCTTCCAGGTCTTCGATCCGAAGTACATGGACGCGAGCATCCTGGTTCACGAAGGCTGGCGCTGGCTGCATGCCCTGCGCGCAACCCTGCTGAACCAGCCGATCGACTGGACCCAGCTGGACCACGTCACCGCAGCCGTCGCGTCGAGCACGCCGCAACTGGCGCGTATCGTTGATGCCGCACCGTCCGCCTCGTTCCGCATCAAGGGCATGAAACTGGCCCGCGAACCGCTGCGTTATTCCGGTCGTACCGCCATGCGTGCTGACATCAGCGTGCACGAACCGCGTACCCCGCAAGACAACGACACCGCGTTCAACTTCTCGATGGAAGGTTACTCGGGCTCGGTCGAACCGCGTCAGCAAGTGCCATTCGCCTGGTCTCCGGGCTGGAACTCGCCGCAAGCCTGGAACAAGTTCCAGGACGAAGTCGGTGGTCACATCCGCGCTGGCGACCCGGGCACCCGCCTGATCGAAAGCACCGGTGATTCGCTGAACTGGTTCGCCGCTGTACCGCGTGCGTTCAACCCGGCTCCGGGCACCTGGCAGGTTGTGCCGTTCTTCCACCTGCTGGGCAGCGAAGAGACCTCGTCCAAAGCCGCGCCGGTTCAGGAACGCATCCCGGCCGCTTACGTTGCCTTGGCCAAGTCCGAAGCCGATCGCCTGGGTGTCAATGACGGCGCCATGCTCAGCTTGAACGTGGCTGGCCAGACCCTGCGTCTGCCGCTGCGCATCAACGAAGAACTGGGTGCCGGTCTGGTTGCATTGCCTGCGGGCATCGCCGGCATTCCGCCAGCGATCTTTGGCAAATCCGTTGACGGTCTGCAGGAGGCAGCGCAATGACTTGGTTCACTCCTGAAGTGATCGCCGTGATCATCTCGGTCATCCAGGCCATCGTGATTCTGCTCGCCGTGGTGGTGTGCGGCGCGTTGCTCAGCTGGGTCGAGCGTCGTTTGCTCGCCCTCTGGCAGGACCGTTACGGTCCGAACCGCGTCGGCCCGTTCGGCGCGTTCCAGATCGCGGCCGACATGATCAAGATGTTCTTCAAGGAAGACTGGACCCCACCGTTCGCCGACAAGATGATCTTCACGTTGGCACCGGTCGTGGCCATGAGCGCCCTGCTGATTGCCTTCGCGATCATCCCGATCACCCCGACCTGGGGCGTGGCGGACCTGAACATCGGCATCCTGTTCTTCTTCGCCATGGCCGGTCTGTCGGTCTATGCGGTGTTGTTCGCCGGTTGGTCGAGTAACAACAAGTTTGCCCTGTTGGGCAGCTTGCGGGCCTCGGCACAAACCGTGTCGTACGAAGTGTTCATGGGCCTGTCGCTGATGGGCATCGTGATCCAGGTCGGCTCGTTCAACATGCGCGACATCGTTGATTACCAGGCCCAGCACCTGTGGTTCATCATTCCGCAGATCTTCGGTTTCCTGACCTTCTTCATTGCTGGCGTCGCCGTGACTCACCGTCACCCGTTCGACCAGCCGGAAGCGGAACAGGAACTGGCCGACGGTTACCACATTGAATACGCCGGCATGAAATGGGGCATGTTCTTCGTCGGTGAGTACATCGGCATCGTGCTGATTTCAGCGCTGCTGGTGACCTTGTTCTTCGGTGGCTGGCACGGTCCGTTCGGCATTCTGCCGCAGATCCCGTTCATCTGGTTTGCACTGAAAACCGCGTTCTTCATCATGATCTTCATCCTGCTGCGCGCTTCTATTCCGCGCCCACGGTATGACCAAGTGATGGATTTCAGCTGGAAGTTCTGCCTGCCGCTGACCCTCGTCAACATGCTGGTGACCGCTGCGATCGTGTTGCTCAACACGCCCGCCGTCGCGGCTCAGTGAGGATAGAGAATCATGAAGTACATATTTGACATCGTGCATGGCTTCTTCACCCAGCTTCGCAGCCTGGTGATGATCTTCGGCCACGCCTTCCGCAAGCGCGACACGCTGCAGTACCCGGAAGAAGCCGTGTACCTGCCGCCGCGCTACCGTGGCCGTATCGTCCTGACCCGCGACCCTGATGGCGAAGAGCGTTGTGTAGCCTGCAACCTGTGCGCCGTGGCGTGCCCGGTTGGCTGCATCTCGCTGCAGAAAGCTGAAACCGAAGACGGTCGCTGGTACCCGGACTTCTTCCGCATCAACTTCTCGCGCTGCATCTTTTGCGGCCTCTGCGAGGAAGCCTGCCCGACCACCGCAATCCAGCTGACACCGGATTTCGAGATGGCCGAGTTCAAACGTCAGGACCTGGTGTACGAGAAAGAAGATCTGCTGATCTCCGGCCCCGGCAAAAACCCTGATTACAACTTCTATCGTGTTGCAGGTATGGCGATTGCCGGGAAGCCGAAAGGCTCCGCGCAGAACGAAGCCCAGCCGATCAACGTGAAGAGCTTGCTGCCTTAAGGAAGAAAGATGGAATTCGCTTTCTATTTCGCATCGGGTATCGCTGTGGTGTCCACGCTTCGCGTGATCACCAACACCAACCCTGTGCACGCCCTGCTCTACCTGATCATTTCGCTGATCGCCGTGGCCATGACGTTCTTCGCCCTCGGCGCACCGTTTGCCGGTGTCCTGGAAGTGATCGCCTACGCTGGCGCCATCATGGTGCTGTTCGTGTTCGTGGTGATGATGCTGAACCTGGGCCCGGCCTCGGTCCAGCAAGAGCGCGTCTGGCTCAAGCCCGGCATCTGGCTCGGCCCGGTCGCCCTCGGCGCCCTGCTGCTGGTTGAACTGCTGTACGTGCTGTTCAGCCATTCCAGCGGCCAGGCCATCGGCCACACCACCGTAGACGCCAAGGCCGTGGGCATCAGCCTGTTTGGCCCGTACCTGCTGGTGGTCGAACTCGCCTCGATGTTGCTGCTCGCCGCAGCCGTCACGGCGTTCCACTTGGGCCGCAACGAAGCCAAGGAGCAATGACGATGCCTGCTATCCCTATGGAGCATGGTCTGGCGGTCGCCGGCATCCTGTTCTGCCTCGGTCTGGTTGGCCTGATGGTCCGCCGCAACATCCTTTTCGTGCTGATGAGCCTGGAGATCATGATGAATGCCTCCGCACTGGCGTTCATCGTTGCCGGTAGCCGCTGGGCGCAACCGGATGGACAGATCATGTTCATCCTGGTGATCAGCCTGGCAGCCGCCGAGGCCAGTATTGGCCTGGCGATTCTGTTGCAGCTGTATCGCCGCTTCCACACTCTCGATATCGACGCTGCCAGCGAGATGCGCGGATGAATCTTCTCTATCTGACTTTCGTATTCCCTCTCATAGGTTTCCTGCTGCTGGCGTTCTCACGCGGCCGCTTCTCGGAAAACCTGTCGGCGCTGATCGGCGTCGGTTCCATCGGTCTGTCGGCCATCGTCACGGCTTACGTGATCTGGCAATTCAACGTCGCCCCGCCCGAGGGCGGTCACTACACCCAGGTGTTGTGGCAGTGGATGGCGGTTGAAGGCTTTACGCCGAACTTCGCGCTGTACCTGGATGGCTTGTCGGTCACCATGCTCGGTGTGGTCGTCGGTGTCGGCTTCCTGATCCACCTGTTCGCGTCCTGGTACATGCGCGGTGAAGCCGGTTATTCGCGCTTCTTCGCCTACACCAACCTGTTTATCGCCAGCATGCTGTTCCTGGTCCTGGGCGATAACCTGTTGTTCCTGTACTTCGGCTGGGAAGGCGTGGGCCTGTGCTCGTACCTGTTGATCGGTTTCTACTACAGCAACCGCAACAACGGTAACGCGGCACTCAAGGCCTTCATCGTCACCCGTATCGGCGACGTGTTCATGGCCATCGGCCTGTTCATCCTGTTCCAACAGTTGGGCACGCTGAACATCCAGGAACTGCTGGTCAAGGCACCTGAGCACTTCAAGGTCGGCGACTTCTGGATCGTTCTGGCGACCCTGATGCTGCTGGGCGGCGCTGTCGGTAAATCCGCGCAACTGCCGCTGCAAACCTGGCTGGCGGATGCGATGGCCGGTCCTACTCCGGTTTCGGCACTGATCCACGCCGCAACCATGGTGACCGCAGGCGTTTACCTGATTGCCCGTACCCACGGCCTGTTTGCGTTGGCGCCGGACATCCTGCACCTCGTCGGCATCGTCGGCGGCGTGACCCTGGTGCTCGCCGGTTTCGCGGCACTGGTGCAGACCGACATCAAACGTATCCTCGCCTACTCGACCATGAGCCAGATCGGCTACATGTTCCTGGCGCTGGGCGTTGGCGCATGGGAAGGCGCGATCTTCCACCTGATGACCCACGCCTTCTTCAAGGCGCTGCTGTTCCTTGCCTCCGGTGCGGTGATCGTTGCCTGCCACCACGAGCAGAACATCTTCAAGATGGGCGGCCTGTGGAAGAAACTGCCGCTGGCCTACACCAGCTTCATCGTCGGCGGCGCGGCCCTGTCTGCCCTGCCACTGGTCACCGCCGGTTTCTACTCCAAGGACGAAATCCTCTGGGAAGCGTTTGCCAGCGGCAACCACGGTCTGCTGTACGCCGGTCTGGTCGGCGCGTTCATGACCTCGCTGTACACCTTCCGCCTGATCTTCATCGCGTTCCACGGTGAAGCGAAGACCGAAGCGCACGCCGGTCACGGTATCGCTCACTGGCTGCCACTGTCGGTGCTGATCGTGCTGTCGACCTTCATCGGCGCGATGATCGTTCCACCGCTGCACGGTGTGTTGCCGGAAAGCGTCGGGCATGCCGGCGGCGAAGCCAAGCACAGTCTGGAAATCGCTTCGGGCGCCATCGCCCTGGCCGGTATCCTGCTGGCCGCGTTGCTGTTCCTGGGCAAGCGTCGTTTCGTCACTGCCATCGCCAACAGCGGCATCGGCCGCTTCCTTTCGGCCTGGTGGTTTGCTGCCTGGGGCTTCGACTGGATCTACGACAAACTGTTCGTCAAGCCTTACCTGGCGATCAGCCACGCACTGCGCAGAGACCCGCTCGACCAGACCATCGGTCTGATCCCGCGTATGGCCAAAGGTGGTCACACCGCCCTGAGCCGTACCGAAACCGGTCAACTGCGTTGGTACGCAGCCTCGATGGCAGCCGGCTCCGTGCTGGTCATCGGCGCCATCGTGCTGGTAGCGGTCTGAATATGAACCTTGCGAACTTGCGAAAGGAATTGAGCCCGTCATGATTCTGCCTTGGCTAATCCTGATCCCCTTCATCGGCGGCCTGCTGTGCTGGATGGGTGAGCGCTTCGGCGCCACCCTCCCCCGCTGGATTGCGCTGTTGACCATGACCCTGGAACTCGCACTCGGCCTCTGGCTGTGGGCCCACGGTAATTACTCATTTGCACCGGCGCCTGGCGCCGATCCGACCTGGGCGCTTGAGTTCAAGCACATCTGGATCCAGCGCTTCGGCATCAGCGTGCACCTGGCCCTCGACGGCCTGTCGCTGCTGATGATCCTGCTGACCGGTCTGCTGGGTATCCTCTCGGTACTGTGCTCGTGGAAAGAGATTCAACGTCACGTTGGCTTCTTCCACCTGAACCTGATGTGGATCCTGGGCGGTGTCGTCGGCGTGTTCCTCGCCCTCGACCTGTTCATGTTCTTCTTCTTCTGGGAAATGATGCTGGTGCCGATGTACTTCCTCATCGCGCTCTGGGGTCACAGTTCTTCGGACGGCAAGAAAACCCGGATCTACGCGGCGACCAAGTTCTTCATCTTCACTCAGGCGTCCGGCCTGATCATGTTGGTGGCGATCCTGGGTCTGGTGCTGGTCAACTTCAACAGCACCGGCGTGATCACGTTCAACTACGCCGACCTGCTGAAAACCAAGATGTCGCTCACCACCGAGTACATCCTGATGCTCGGCTTCTTCATCGCCTTCGCGGTGAAGCTGCCGGTCGTACCGTTCCACTCGTGGTTGCCTGACGCTCACGCCCAGGCGCCAACAGCAGGTTCGGTCGACCTGGCCGGTATCTTGTTGAAGACAGCGGCTTACGGCCTGCTGCGTTTCGCCCTGCCGCTGTTCCCGAATGCCTCGGCCGAGTTCGCGCCGTTTGCCATGACCCTGGGTCTGATCGGGATCTTCTACGGTGCGTTCCTGGCCTTCGCCCAAACCGACATCAAGCGTCTGATCGCCTACTCCTCCGTTTCCCACATGGGCTTCGTGTTGATCGGCATCTACTCCGGCAGCCAACTGGCGCTGCAGGGCGCGGTAATGCAGATGCTGGCGCACGGTCTGTCGGCGGCGGCACTCTTTATCCTCAGCGGTCAGTTGTACGAACGCACCCACACCCGCGACATGCGTGAAATGGGTGGCCTGTGGTCGAAGATCGCTTACCTGCCGGCCATCAGCCTGTTCTTCGCAGCCGCGTCCCTGGGCTTGCCGGGCACCGGTAACTTCGTCGGTGAGTTCCTGATCCTGATCGGCACCTTCGCCGCTGCGCCGTGGATCACCGCGATCGCAACGTCGGGCCTGGTGTTCGGTTCGGTCTACTCGCTGATCATGATCCACCGTGCCTACTTCGGCCCGTCCAAGTCGGACGCGGTGTTGCATGGCATGGATGGTCGCGAACTGATCATGGTGGTCGGTCTGGCGGCGCTGCTGATTTACATCGGCGTGTACCCGCAACCGTTCCTCGATACCTCTGCCGCGACGATGCATGGCGTGCAGCAGTGGCTCGGCTCCGCCTTCACTCAACTCGCTTCGGCCCGGTAAGAGCGCTATGGAATTCACGACTCAACACTTTATCGCGCTAGCGCCGTTGTTGATCACCAGCGCCACGATCATCGTGGTGATGCTGGCGATTGCCTGGCGCCGCAACCACTCTCAGACCTTCCTGATTTCCGTGGCGGGCCTGAACCTGGCATTGCTGTCGATCCTGCCAGCCCTGAAAGTCGCGCCATTGGCCGTGACCCCGCTGTTGCAAATCGATAGCTTCGCCTGCTTGTACATGGCGCTGATCCTGGTCGCCACCCTTGCTTGTGTGACCCTCGCCCACGCCTACCTCGGCGATGGCGGTTCGGGTTACCCGGGCAACCGTGAAGAACTGTACCTGCTGATCCTGATGTCCGCCGCCGGTGGCCTGGTTCTGGTCAGCGCGCAACACCTGGCCGGTTTGTTCATCGGTCTGGAACTGCTGTCGGTGCCGGTCTACGGTCTGGTGGCTTACGCCTTCTTCAACAAGCGTTCGCTGGAAGCCGGTATCAAGTACATGGTGCTGTCGGCCGCCGGTTCTGCGTTCCTGTTGTTCGGTATGGCACTGCTGTACGCCGACTCGGGTTCGCTGAGCTTCGTGGGTATCGGTCAAGCACTGGCTGCCACTGGCCTGCCAAGCTCGCTGGCGCAACTGGGCCTGGGCATGATGCTGATCGGTCTGGCATTCAAGCTGTCGCTGGTACCGTTCCACCTCTGGACCCCGGACGTGTACGAAGGTGCTCCGGCACCGGTGGCAGCGTTCCTGGCAACCGCTTCCAAAGTCGCTGTGTTCGCGGTGATGGTGCGTCTGTTCCAGATCTCCCCAGCGGCAAGCAGCGGTGTGCTGAGCGACGTACTGACCATCATCGCCATCGCGTCGATCCTGTTCGGTAACCTGCTGGCACTGACCCAAAGCAACCTCAAGCGTCTGCTGGGTTACTCGTCCATCGCCCACTTCGGCTACCTGCTGATCGCCCTGGTGGCGAGCAAAGGTCTGGCCGTGGAAGCCATCGGCGTGTACCTGGTCACTTACGTGATCACCAGCCTCGGCGCGTTCGGCGTGATCACCCTGATGTCCTCGCCGTACAACGGCCGTGACGCGGATGCCCTGTACGAATACCGCGGCCTGTTCTGGCGCCGTCCGTACCTGACCGCCGTACTGACCGTGATGATGCTGTCCCTGGCCGGTATCCCGCTGACCGCGGGCTTCATCGGCAAGTTCTACATCATCGCGACCGGTGTCGAGTCGCATCAATGGTGGCTGGTCGGTTCCCTGGTACTGGGCAGCGCCATCGGCGTTTTCTACTACCTGCGTGTGATGGTCACCCTGTACCTGATCGAACCGAACCTGCGTCGCCACGATGCGCAACTGCATTGGGAACAACGTGCAGGTGGCGTGATGCTGCTGGCGATCGCTCTGGTGGCGTTCTTCCTCGGCGTTTACCCGCAGCCATTGCTGGTCCTGGTTCAACAGGCCGGGTTGGCGGGTTGATCGCTTAGCGACATTTGGTAGAAAACAGAAACGGCACCTTCGGGTGCCGTTTTTGCGTTTGTGGGATGTGTTGCGGCTGCCCTGCCCTCCTTGTGCAATTCCAGAAAGCTCAGGCGGGATTGTCCGCTCCTATGGGAAAGCTAAATCTTTTGGAGTCCTACGGGGGTGCCCTTTAATGCTTGACCTGAGGTACGCGGATAATCGGACTTCCCCTACACCTAAAACGGAATCACCCGGCATTCAAACTTGAGGCTGCTCGCCAAAGTCCACCGTTTTACGAATCGGGACACGGACGTGACTAGACTCATCCCCAAAAGCGAACTCCATGGCCAACGTAACCAACTACTCGACCCTTACCACGCGATGGAAGACTTTCGACAGGCGCTGAACCGCCCGGATGAACTACCTGGCTTCGACGACTTGCTAAACGCAATGGGCCTCAATCGATCCAACTACATGCAAGGAGCCAACCAGCGAAAACTGATCGAGGCTGTCAGGAACGGCGACTGGGTAGTGGTGAAACCACGAGTCGTTACAGACAACGGCGGAGCGTCCTGGAACGCATTTAAACCCAAACCCGAGCCACCACCGGCCCAGCATCTGGTAGAAGAACACGCCTACACCCTGCCTCATCCGGTGGAATCCGGTTTTCACATCGTTCAGAAACCTGTGACTCTCGAAGCGTTGGAGCGCTCGCTGTACGAAGTCACACCCAGCGATGTGCTGCGCAGAGAGTTCCGGTCGCTCAATCGCCATCTCGATGAACAGGTAAAACCGGGGCAAATGGTCATCTTTAGCGACTCGCGCAACTATATGTGCCGACGCGAAGAGGCGCAGATGATGGCGGCTGCGGAAAAGGTGAATAAAGCGCCGAAAGATCTGACGGATGAAGAGGCATCATTCATGGTTGAGCACCATGAGGTGATTGAGCCGTTTTTGGGAGTTTCTTCCGGAGCGTTGGGTGTTGCATCCTCCATGGTAGGTCAGCATATGGACACGCTAAAAAACACACTGATAGAACTTGAGCGATTACACGTGGAGCAGCACCGCCAATATGGCCACCTGAATTCCCCGGACTTTTTTGCGAAACGTAAAAGACTTATGAAAAAACTGGATGCTGGTTTAGAACCTTTGGTTCGTAAAGCTACGGGACTATCAGATCATCCCAAACTGAAACGAGCACTAGGCTTGTCCACGCGAAGGATCGTGCACAACTGGAACAAGGCTGGAGCACCGAATCAATTGCCTGGCTACGCAACAAATATCGAGGGTGTGGCGCGAGCTTCAAAATATATGAAGGCAGGCGGTTATGTTGCGATTGGGCTGGGAGCGGGCTCTGCGGCGACGAAGATTTACGAAACCTGCCGCACCGGTCGCGAGGAAGAATGTCGTCAGGCGAAATTCGTAGAGGGGTCGAAACTGTCTGGAAACATCCTAGGCGGAGCAATAGCGGGCCGACTGGCGCCAACTCTTGCGCCAATGACATGCGCCGCGATTGGAGTAGGAACCGCTGGGACAGGAGGAGTCGTTTGCATGTTGGTTGTAAGCGGCCTGCTCGCCGCACAAATGGGAGACGGCGGTGGCCAAGCAGGAGAATTCATCGGTGAAAAACTGTACGAGGCGAGTAAATAATGCCCTTCGACCAAATTAACGACTTCCCCGGCAATCCACTTTTTATGTTGGACTACGTCTTTGCCGCTGATGGTCCTGGGATCGTTGGGACAACACTAAGGATCGCCCGTGATCGCCCAGCATCTTGACCTCATTTACCTCCTCTCATCGGGGGCTGTACTGCTACTTATTCTCCTCAGCGAGGCAATCGTGTTGTTTGCCGCCTATTTCCGGCTTGATCAAATGGAAGGCCACTTCATTGCATCTCATCTCGTGGGCATTAATCGGAAAACTTTTGGAAACGGCCCGTTGGGACGAATGAAAAGGGTTCGGCAGATAAGCGCACTAACAGGTCGAATCACCTATTTTCAGATGCTGGATCGGTACGCGGTCATGGAGGCTGAGATCTTTCCGGAGCACCTCAAAAAATGGGTGAAGTTTCCGCGATACCTCATGCGGATCGCACTGACTGGAACCTGTCTACTTTTGCTTTTGTTCGGGCTCGAGCGGATATTCAAGACAGTTTCCGAACCGGCAAGCGACCTGAAATTGCTATGTATGGCCGCATTGATCGCCTGTGTCGTCATGGCATTGATTGCCCTGTTTGTACGGACATACGTCAGTTTTTTCAAACTGGCTGAGATTGAATCCTTCCTGACAAAGTCGTACTTCGTCGCTCGCAATCGACGGGTGTTGGGAAACAGCGCTTATGGCCGTTTGTCCCGCTTGTCCCACATCTCGATCATTCTTTTACTGGACCATGATTTTTTGTCGGGAAGTGATCCTGATGCAATGAACGAGATTGCTCGCTTCCCATTACCCGTGCGACGCTGGGTCATCATTCCCGCTCGAATACTTGGCTATTCTTTTCTAGGTTATTGCGTGATCTATCTCGGCGGAGCCCTCTTTGGGGTATTTGCCTGACAGCAGCGAGACCGATTGTCAGCCTTTCAATAAAAACGCGGCCCTTCTGGCGCCGCGTTTTTTTGTGTCTGCTCAGTCTCGCTGATCAGCCAGCGGGGTCGACGTTATCCAACGCCTTGTTCACCGCCAGTTCGCCCAACATCACTACCTGCGAAATCCCCAGCAGTGTTCTGCGATGCGTGCCTTCCAGCAGCGCAGCTAAGTCGCCGAGCATGATCGTGGCCGATGCCAAGGATTCACAGGCATTGGCCAGCAACGATTCGGTATCGGCTTTGGGGTTGACGAAGAACATTTCGTTGGGGGTGTATGGCGCGGCCATGATGTTGGCGGTGGGATTCAGATAGTAGTCGAGCGCGCGGTCGGCGGCTTCATGGAGTTTTCGGGTGTCGACGGAGGCGTAAGGGGATGTTGAGTCGGCGTCCGCAACGGAGTCTGCTTTGGGAGGGTTGGGTGTTGGCTTTTTCATAAGTAACTCCGGTGTGTGGCTATGGAGCTGACCCATTCGGTTCCAATCGAAGGGGTGGCAGCTGTACGCAGGTTGGAACCCGGGCCACCGAAAAACCCGACAGACTCGAAGTCTCCCGCGCACAGCCGCCATAACGGAGTGCACACCATCAAGGTGCGCAAGCATACGTCATGAAAGCCACTTTTGCGCTTTCGGGGTTCCGGGGTTCCAATCCCGATCGCTGAATTGGCAGCGACGCTCACAGGCTAGAGAACGGACGTCCGACGGACAACCTGAAAACACTGTGGGAAGGTTCAGCTAATTCCACTAAACACTTAAACATTCAGAATAGAAATACGAACTGTGGTGCACGGAATTATAAGACCTGCTCCCACAGATTTAGCGGTGTAGACGAAGCCTGCTGCCCCCGCGTCAGTCCTACTGCCAAGTATCCCCTCCCTTTTATCGAATGCTCTCACCGCACTGGTCGACTTGTCCTACAGGTGTTTTTACGACCGGGGTCTACCGTTCAAAGCGGGAGCGAAAAGGATGGCTTCGATGCCTTGACCGATTCGATTATCGAGACAACACTATACGTAGATAGCGTACAGAACATGGATGCTCTTTTTATCGAATTACCTATGTTTCAGAAACACCGAGACGATTATCTGGATGACGATCTGTTTCGTAGCTTTCAGCTGGAGTTACTGAGGAATCCGCAAGCGGGTGATCTCATCGAGGGCACCGGAGGGCTGCGCAAAATCCGCTTCTGCGATCAACGCCGAAGCAAGGGCAAGCGCAGCGGATTGCGGGTGATTTATTACTGGTGGTCAGGCTTCGATCAATTCTGGTTATTCACCGTGTACGACAAAAACGAGCAGGACGACCTGTCGCCCTCCCAGAAAAAAATCTTCAGACAAATGCTAGCAAGAGAAATCAACACGAGATCCCACTATGAAACGTGACATTTTTTCCGAACTGATGGATGGCCTCGAAGCCCTGGCCGATGAGCGCCAAGGCAAGATTACATTGCGAACCCACAAGGTTCAGCTGCCAAAACTGGTGCCCATCACCGCCGAGGAAGTGGTAGCCATCCGCCAACAGCTCAACCTCTCCCGTTCCGTGTTCGCCATGTATCTGCGCACCAACACACGAACCCTCGAGAACTGGGAACAGGGACGGGCAATACCCAATGCCCAAGCCACGACGCTGATCCGTCTGGTGGAACGCTTTCCGCAGACGATCGAACAACTCGCAGCCTTGAACTGAACCGTCGAGGCAAAACGGCACAGTCGGGTGCCGTTATTGCATTTTTCGAAGGCCCAGAACCTTGGTTTGGGCGACGCTCGATTTTCCCCTCACAAATTTTGTAGGAGTATTCGCCAAGTAAAAGGTTAAAGATCACGATCAACACAACTATTGAGATTTTGCCTCAGCCTCCTGTTGAAACTTCCCACAAGTGGAAACGAAAAATCCCGAACACCCAGTTGTTTTGTAATGTCGTTACTGCCAAAGCGCACCACGGCGCCACGCACTATTTAGTCAACCCAACAATTGTTGTGTACGTATTTCGATGTTACTTCAATACGCTTTCGACACTTTCTGACATTTTTGACGCCCTTAACCCATGACTTATATATTTGATCCGTGCTCAACAACGCACATCCAACTAAAAACAAGAGGATTTAATCATGGGTTATTTGGTCAGCTGGAACGCCAACAAAGTAATCGACCTTGAACAACAGGACGGCCCTACTGCAGAGCAAATTGAAGAACTGCAATTGACCGAGACTGAACAGGCCGAACTGGAAGCCGTTTAAAAAAAACGGGGGGCAATGCCCCCCGTTTTTCAAGGAGCAAACCATGGACAGTTTCACACCTGCAGAACGAGACCTCACCCTTGCACAGGCCGAACAGCGGATTTACGCGGAACTGGAGAGTTTGGGACTTCACGCCGAGCCCCGCGTAATGGGCCAACAGATCGTCGCGGTGCAGGTTTCCGCCAGTTCCGGCAACCAGCGCGGCATCGCTCGTGGGGCGGGCAAGGGTTATCACCCTCACGCCCATGTTGGAGCGCTGTACGAAACACTGGAGCATTATTTAAGCGATCATTTCAATACGTCCGATATTGACTGCATACACCCGCGTTACTTTTCTGACTCGACACTATTTATCGACGACTCTGTTCTTTCTCCCCTCATCGAACAAGACGACACATTGACAGCCTGCAGAACTTATACGGATGTTTTCAAACACACTTCATTTTATTACCCGGTTGCTTTATGCTCGCCCGGATACTCATCCAGCCCACTGAAACAAGACACAACACACTATGGCGTATTACGACGTTACGCATCTAACAGCGGAACGGCTATTGGCGCCAGTTACAACGAAGCCGTCTTGCATGCAGCCAATGAATGCATCGAACGCGATGCAGTCTCATTGTTTCTGCTGGAGCATTTCTACTACGAAAACCAGCCGGCGCTGCGCCGGGTCGCTCGAGTGGCGGATGACGAAGAACTGGGCCGATTATGGCGGGATGCCGAGACTGAGATCGGAGCAGAAATCGCCTTGATCGACATCAGCACCGAATTCCTGCCACACACGTTCCTGGCGTTCTCTACCGAACCTGCCGTCCATCCCAACGTGTTCGGGAGCGGTTGTTCGATCAGCCCCCGACATGGCGCGTGGCGGGCGTTGACCGAACTCGTCCAGTTGCATCACACCGCCTCGGAACCGGAACTGCAGTATTTCCTGAGTAACGCGCAACGGCACTTGAGCCCATTTCCGCGCCTGCTTCGCTGCCTGCAATTCGATCTGTATCCACTGCTGACCCTGTGCAAGCAACTCACGGTGCAGTTACCCGACGCAGTCAATGAGCGTCCGTTGGCGGAGCAAATCAATCTGCTGGCCGAAGACCTGCAGCGGCATGGGCGCACGCTGGGGGTACACCGGCTGCATCAGACCCCACTGGGGACCACGCTGGTGAATGTGGTCATTCCGGGGCTGGAACGGTTTTTCGTGGTATCCAGCGGCAATGTGGTGATCCCGCAGGCACGCGGACGGCGCCTGCAAAAGCATCAGGAAGTGGCAGCATGACCGCTGCCTTCCGTCGAGAGCAGCACCTCACTCATTCCTTCACCGATCGCAAGGCTATGCCAGGCGAACTCGATGTCCACATCGAACCCTTCGGCCCGGGCCTGCATCATCTGTTCGTTTTGCGCGTGAACGGCAGCGATTGGATCGGTCGCAAAGTCCTGCAACAGCACGCCACTGACGGCTGGTACATCAGCAGCCTGCTCAAGCCCTGGATGCTGCTCGGACCGTTGGCTGAATGGCATTGGGGCAATCAAGGCGCAGTGATCTATTTCCGCGCGGCGTCTTTGCAGGAGAAGGAAACGGCGTTTGCCAACGCATTGGTGCAATCTGACGGCGAAGTGCGCTTCCCGTTTCCGGCCATGGATGACAGCGGTCTTGAATCTGTATGCCCGCCCGATTATTGGCAGTGCAACGAGTCCCTCGCCACACAGTTGAATGCCGACGAAACACACTTTCGCGAGCATTGTGCATGCCTGCTCAAGACCCTGTCAGATCCCGACTCGGTGATCCTTGACCCGGCGTGTTCGACGGGTGAATTCATCGCGCATCTGGCCGCCGAGCTCCCTGACCGTCAGTGTCTGGGCTCTGATCGCTCAGCTTCGATGATCGAACATGCCAAACAGCGTCACGGCACGTCACCCGTCCGGTTCTACTTTGCCGACGCCCGCGACATCGCAACTGCCGGCATCAAATGCGATGTGCTGATACTGCGTTTCCTGAATGCCGAAGTGATGACGCGCACGGACGCACGCAAAGCGTTCCACGATTTGGCGGCCTGCGTTAAGCCGGGAGGCACAATTCTTCTTTTCGGCCATACGCCGGTGCTGATCGCCGTGCCTTACATGGCGCAGTTGCTCAAACTTGAGCTGATGTCCTGCGTTGCGGCCCGTCCTGGCCACACAGAACTGTTTCAGTTCTACAGGCTGAGGAAGCCCCTCTGATGGTCAGGAATGGCTACTACCCGACAGACGACGGCCATCATCTCTATTGGGAGCGATACGGTACCCCAGGTAGCGAACCGATATTTTTCCTGCATGGCGGACCGGGTGGTCGCAGCAACCGCCATCACCTGGAGTTTTTCGATGAGCGCTGTTTCGACATCATTCTGTTCGACCAGCGTGGCTGCGGACGCTCCATTCCCCAAGGCGAACTCCAGCACAACAACACCTGGCTTTGCGTCGAAGACATCGACGCCCTGCGCCGGCACCTGGGCTTCGAAAAAATCAGCTTGTTCGGTGTCTCCTGGGGGAGCTGGCTGGCTATCCAATACCAGCAACGTTATCCCGAGGCTGTTCTGAAAACCACGCTGGTCTCTGTGTTCGTGCCGTTTGCGGCCAATGTAACTGCCTACGATAAAGCCTTGAGTGACGGCTTGTCGGCAATGCCCGATGGAACCTGCGCCGCCAGTGCCGCGGCGATTTACCAAGCCCTGAACAACGGCTGTTCAATACAGCAGCGTCATGCGGCGCTTCACTGGTCGCGGGCGGCGTTGCATGTGAACGGACAATCGATGCCCCCTGGCGCACTCGAAGACTTCGTTGACGACGAAGCCGTGCGCAGTATCCGTCTGGAATTGCACTACCACGTCAACCGGTACTTCTTCAGCGTGGAAGACGAAAACCTCTCGCTCAACGCCGACACCCTGGCGATACAAGGCATCAAAGACACCTTCGGCCTGGCCAGCCTGCGCTGGTTGCGCGAGCGCCAGCCCATTCACTGCCGCCTGCTACACGCCGGGCACAACGCGTTCGAGTTGCCGGTATTAAAAACCGTGCGCCTGTCGTTGAAACGCGCTTATGCGCAGGCAACTCCGACATGACGAAATTGTAATTCCCTCATCACCTTGACGTTATCCGCAGCTTGCAACGATGTCACCCGGCGACCATGCCGGCGGGACTATGCCCGTCGAACAATAAAACCCACGCCGAAGCACGTTCCCGTTCTGCCGATCCCAAGGAGTGATTGATGGTTAACAATACAAAAATGTCGATGGCCGCTTTGGCTGTAGTGGTCGGCTCAGGGCCGTCCATGGTCCTGGCGGAGGATAAAGCCGAGGGGTTTATCGAAGGCAGCAGCCTGACGATGCTCAACCGCAACTTCTACTTCAATCGTGATTACCGTCATGGCCAGTCGAGCCCTACCGGCAATGGTTATTCCGAGGCCTGGGCCCAGGCCATCATCAGCAAGTTCGAGTCCGGGTTTACCCAAGGCACCGTCGGGGTTGGTGTTGATGCGTTTGCCATGATTGGCCTGAAGCTCGATACCGGTGACGGCCGCAACGGTGGTCGCAGTTCGTTCGACGTGCTGCCGGTCAACAGTGAAGGCGAAGCGCCGGATGAATACACCAAGGTCGGTGGCGCCGCCAAAATCCGCGCCTTCGATACGGTGGTCAAGGTCGGTGATGTGTTCCCCGCCACCCCGGTCGTCGCGGCAGGTGACTCTCGATTGCTGCCGGAAAGCTTTCGGGGCGTCACGGCGACCAACACCAGCCTCGAGGGATTGTCGGTTCAGGGCGGACGCCTGCATGCGATGAGTCAACCAGTGTCCAGCGACCTGCGCGAAAACTTCGCGACGTTTTACGCCGGTCCGGTCAATTCGCCGTGGATCGCCTACGGAGGCGGCGACTATGCGCTGAACAAGAACCTCCGCTTCAGCCTGTATTCCAGCCGTCTCAAGGATGCCTGGAATCAGTATTACGCCGGCACCGCGTGGACGTATCCGCTGTCGGACGACCTGTCGTTGTTTGGCGGCCTTAACTATTACAAGGCGGTCGATGAAGGCAAACAGTTGCTCGGCCAGTTCGACAACAACATCTGGAGCGGTCGGGTCGGCGTGAAACTCGGCGCGCATTCCGTGGCGTTGTCGCACCAGCGCAACAACGGTAATGACGACTTCGACTACCTGCGCCAGTCCGACTCGATCTTCCTCGACAACTCCATCCAGTACAGCGACTTCAACTCGCCGAAAGAACGTTCGTGGATGGTGCGTTACGACCTCGACATGACGACCTTTGGCGTGCCGGGATTGTCGTTCATGACCCGCTACGCCCGTGGCACCGACGCCGACTATTCCAACGCCAACGCCGTGTACATGCGCCGCGATGCCGAGGGCAATCCGCTGACCGACCAGAAGCGCTGGGAACGCGACATCGAAGTCAAATACGTGGTGCAGACGGGCTCGCTGAAAGACCTGTCGTTGCGCCTTCGCCAGGCCAATACCCGCGCTACCGCGTATGAATCGGATCTGGATGAAGTGCGGGTGATTATCGAGTACCCGCTGGCGATTCTCTGACTTCACGGGTTATACGCATTCACCTTTAGAAGCTCCTGGCTCCTTTGGTAAGAGGTGAATTTTTTGGCGTCCTTTTGGACGCCTTTTTTTGTGCCCGGGTTTGGTGGGCTCATTCAGCATCTTCTTTGACTGGCCTACCGCTATCGCGGGCAAGCCCGGCTCCCACAGGATCTAGCGGTGTACGCAGAGTCAGCAGGCACCCCAGAAATACTGTGGGAGCGAGCCTGCTCGCGAAGAGGCCGGCCCATTCAGCCTCTTCATCGACTGACCCACCGCTATCGCGGGCACGCCCCGCGAATTGAAATACGCACTGCAAGGCTCACCCACCACGCTGACGACAATCCCCAGCCACGGTGTATCGGATAGTGTTGAGCTGGCCCTTGGAGTCTTCATAAGTCATTGCGGCCGGCACCGCAGCGCAAGCCGCTTGCGGGCGCACCACGCTGACCACTTTCACCACGTCCAGCTTCATCCCGTACGCATAATCCTTCACCACCGGCGCAGCTTTACCCTGGTTGGCGGCGTACTGCTCCATGGCTTTGGAATTGGCGCTGAGCGCACGTTCAAACGTACGATCACCGCCGCCCTCAGCCATTACATTCAGGGACATCGCCATCACGCCGGCGAATGTCATCACCTTGATCAATTTCATGTTCATTACCTTCATAAAAAAGCCCACCACCGGAATTCGATGACGGGCTTGTCCAAGTGCGGCACGCTTACAAATTTTTAGTCTTATCGTCCTTCTTTTCATTGACGACGACCGGGTCGCGGGCCTGCTCCTTGGCGACGAACAGTTCTACGGATCGGTCTTTGGCCGCCATCATTCTTGCGAATGTCTTGTCGCCGCCACCGGCCGCCATGACCACAGAAGACATCACCAATGCCGCTGCAAACGCACCCACCTGTACAAGTTTCATCTTTGATTCCTCGTTTAATTAACTAACGGGATCAAGGTAACAATCCGAACCTTTCGTGACGGTGGCGCGCACATTACATATCCGTTATGTGCCAGAAAAAAGGGTGGGAGCGAGCCTGCTCGCGAAAGCGGTGCATCAGTCAGAATCATTACCGACAGACAGTCCGCCTTCGCGAGCAGGCTCGCTCCCACATGGGATCACCTATTGGGTTGGGACAGTGTCTTCGTCTCGTCGATGGGCGAGCTGATACAGCGCCGGCAAGATCAGCAACGTGAGGATGGTCGAGGACACAATCCCGCCGATCACCACCGTCGCCAGCGGACGCTGCACCTCCGCCCCGGTGCCGGTTGCCAGCGCCATTGGAATAAAGCCCAGGGACGCCACCAGCGCCGTCATCAACACCGGCCGCAACCGCGTGAGCGCCCCTACGTTGATCGCATCGGACAGCGAACGCCCCTCCTCGCGCAAATTGCGGATGAACGAGATCATTACCAGGCCGTTGAGCACCGCCACCCCCGACAGCGCAATGAATCCGACACCTGCCGAGATCGACAGCGGGATGTCCCGCAGCCACAACGCCATGACTCCACCGGTCAAGGCAAACGGAATCCCGGTAAACACCAGCAGCCCGTCCTTGAGGTTGTTGAACATCATGAACAACAAGCCGAACACCAACAGCAGCGCCACCGGCACCACGATCTGCAAGCGCCTGGCCGCCGACTGCAACTGCTCGAACTGCCCGCCCCAACTGGTCCAGTAGCCCGCCGGAACCTGGACATCGCGCTCGATCACTTCGCCGGCCTCTTTAACGAACGAACCAATGTCGCGCCCACGCACGTTGGCGCTGACAATCACCAGTCGCTTGCCGTTTTCGCGGCTGACCTGATTGGGCCCGAGTACCAGGTCGAGGCTGGCGACGTCCTTGAGCGCGATGAAGCCAATCTGGCCGGCAGCGCCATTGACCGGCGCCGGTACCGGAATCAGCAGCGCCGACAGGCCATCGATGTCCTGGCGCATGGCATCGGACAGGCGCACCACCATGTCGAAACGCCGGTCGCCTTCGTACAGCGTCCCGGCCTTGCGCCCGCCGACCGCCACCGCAATGGTGTCTTGCACATCGCCCACGTTGAGGCCATAACGCGCGGCCTTGTCGCGGTCGATGTTGATGGTCAGCACCGGCAGGCCGGTGGTTTGTTCAACCTTGACCTCGGAAGCGCCATCGACCTTCTGCAGGGCTGCGGCGACCTTCGCCGCCGTGGCGTTGAGCACGTCCATGTCGTCGCCGAACACCTTGACCGCCACGTCGCTGCGCACGCCGGAGATCAGCTCGTTGAAGCGCAACTGGATCGGCTGCGACAGTTCATAGTTGCTGCCCGGCAACGTCGCGGCGGCTTGTTGCAGTTCGGCCATCAGGGTTTCGCGGGACTTGTCCGGGTCCGGCCACTGCTCTTTCGGCTTGAGCATCACGTAGCTGTCGGAGATGTTTGGCGGCATCGGGTCGGAGGCGATTTCGGCGGTGCCGGTGCGGGCGAACACGCGCTCGACTTCGGGCACCTTGTCGAGGATCAGGGTTTCCAGACGCTGTTGCATGTCGACCGACTGGGTCAGGCTGGTGCCCGGCACGCGCAGGGCTTGCAGGGCAAAGTCGCCTTCACTGAGGCTGGGCACAAACTCGCTGCCCATGCGACTGGTCATCACGCCGCTGAGCGCAATCACGCCCAGTGCCATCCCCACGGCCAGCGCCCGATGGCTCATTACCCAGGCCAACGCCGGCGCATAAATCTGGCGCGCGCCGCGCATGACCGCACCCTCCTCTTCCTTGACCTTGCCGGTCACGAACAGCGCAATGGCCGCCGGAACAAACGTCACCGACAACAACATGGCCCCCAACAGCGCGATGACCACCGTGAACGCCATCGGGTGGAACATTTTCCCTTCGACACCGCTCAAGGCGAAGATCGGCAGGTACACGACCATGATGATCAACTGGCCGAAAATCAGCGGACGCCGCGCTTCTTTGGCGGCTGCAAACACTTCGTGAAACCGTTCGGAACGGGTCAGCAGTCGCCCGTGATGCTGCTGCGCATGGGCCAGCCGTCGCAGGGTGTTTTCGACGATCACCACGGCGCCGTCGACGATGATCCCGAAGTCCAGCGCGCCGAGGCTCATCAGGTTGGCACTGACCTTGTTGCTGAACATGCCGGTGAAGGTGAAGAGCATCGAGAGCGGAATCACCATCGCGGTAATCAGCGCCGCACGGATGTTGCCGAGAAACAGGAACAGAATCGCGATCACCAGAATCGCGCCTTCCACCAGGTTCTTCTTCACCGTGGCAATGGCTTTGTCGACCAGGTGCGTGCGGTCGTACACCGGCACCGCGATCACGCCTTTGGGCAAGGATTTATTGATCTGTTCGAGCTTGCCGGCAACCGCTTGCGAGACGGTGCGGCTGTTTTCACCGATCAGCATGAACACCGTGCCCAGCACCACTTCGCGGCCGTTTTCGGTGGCGGCACCACTGCGCAGTTCGCGGCCGATTTCCACGGTCGCGACGTTCTTCACCCGGATCGGCGTGCCGTCGACGTTGGCCATGACAATGTTGGCGATGTCCTCGGTGCTAGCCACCTGCCCCGGCGCACGAATCAGCAACTGCTCGCCGCTGCGCTCGATGTAACCGGCGCCGACGTTGGCGTTATTGCGCTCCAGCGCCGTGACCAGATCGGTGAGGGTCAACTTATATGCCGCCAACCGTTTCGGGTCGGGTGCGATCTGGTATTCCTTGGCGAAACCGCCGATGGTGTTGATCTCGGCGACCCCCTGGACGTTGCGCAATTGCGGCTTGATGATCCAGTCCTGAATCACCCGCAGATCGGTGGGTGTGTACGGCGTGCCGTCGTCCTTCAGCGCACCGTCCTGCGCTTCCACCGTCCACAGGAAAATCTCGCCGAGGCCGGTGGAAATCGGTCCCATCACCGCCTCCGCGCCCTCGGGCAATTGCTCCTTGGCGATCTGCAAGCGCTCGTTGACCAGTTGCCGGGCGAAGAACAGGTCGGTGCCGTCCTTGAAGATCACCGTGACCTGCGACAGACCGGAACGCGACAGCGAACGCGTCTGCTCCAGCGCCGGCAAACCGGCCATCGCGGTTTCAATCGGAAAGGTGATGCGCTGCTCGGTTTCCAGCGGCGAGAACCCGGCGGCGCCGGTGTTGATTTGCACCTGGACGTTGGTGATATCCGGCACGGCGTCGATCGGCAGTTTTTGATAACTGGCGATGCCGAGGCCGGCCATGAGCAAAACGGCGAGCAGCACAATGATGCGCTGCTCGATGGCAAACTGGATCAGGCGTTCGAACATGAGAACCTTCTCGTCGAGGGGGCGTATCGGTGGGAGTCTTCAGTGAGCGGTTTTAGTGAGCGTGCTCTGCCGAGGCTTTGCCCAGTTCCGATTTGAGGACGAAGCTGCCGGCAGCAGCGACTTGCGCGCCAGGCTCCAGCCCTTGGGTGATTTCCACCTGGCCGGCCGCGCGACTGCCCAACTCCACCGCTTGCGCCTTGAAGCCATCGTCGGTGCGCACGAACACCGTGGGTTTGTCCTCGACCGTCTGGATCGCGGTTTCGGGAACGGCGACCTTGGCCTGGCGGCTGTCGGTGGCGACCCGGGCAGCGACGAACAGCCCCGGACGCCACGAGCCTTGCGGGTTTTCCAGGGTCACGCGAACCGTCGCGGTGCGCGTCTGTTCGCCGAGCAAGCTGCCGACGTAAGCCACGGTGCCGACGACTTCGGCGTTCAGTTCCGGGGCGCTGACGGTGACTGTTTTGCCCACTTGCACCTTGTTCAGGTCCTTGGGCGACACGCCGAAGGTCACCCACACCCGCGACAGATCCGAAAGCGTGAAAGCCGCCGTGGTTTCGTCAACCACCTCCCCCGGCGTCAGGTGTTTTTCCACTACCACGCCGTCGAATGGCGCGCGCAATTCATAGCGATTGCCGCCGGTGGCGACCACGCTGCCGCTGAGCACGCTGATTTTCTGCCGGGCATTGTTCAGGGCGATTTCGGCTTCCTCCAGCGCCTGGCGAGCCTGAAGGAAATCCTGTTCGGCGGAAATCTTGTCCTGCCACAACTGCTTTTCTCGCTCGTAAGTGGTACGCGCCAAGGTCAGGCGTCGCTGTGCGGCAGCTTGTTCGCTGCGCTGATCGGAGATCTGCTGACTGGCGATCACCGCCAGCAACTGCCCCTTTTTCACCGGCTGCCCGAGATTGACCGACACCGACTCGACCACTCCCGGCACGCGCGGCACGATGTGGGCGGTACGGTCCTCGTCGAAGCGCACTTCGCCGGGAAACGACAAACCGAGGCTGATGTTCTGCGCCCCGGCTTCGGCCAATTGAATGCCCGCTATAGCAATCTGCTCGGCGCTCAACGTCAGGTGCCCTTCTTCGCCTTCGGCATGCTCGCCGTTGGCAGTGGCGCCTGCTTCAGCGTGGTCGGCATGCTCCGCCGCCTCATCGGCATGGGCGTCGATGGTGGAATTACCCGTCCACATCGAACCGATGCCAATGCCCAGTGCCAACGTCGCCGCAGCGACAACGATCAGTTTTTTATCCATGGAAACTCCTCTGCGTCAGGCCATCGCGCAGTCAGGTAAAAGGTGAAATTCAAGGGCTGACGGCGAGATCGCCAAAAATCCGTTCGATGCGCACCCGCGCGTCCGTCGCCTCGGCAACGGCCTGTATGTACTGGGTGCGGGCGCTGATCAGGGTGCGCTGGGCATCGAGCACGTCGAGGAAGCCGAACTTGCCCATTTCGAACCCGCGGGTGGCGCTGTCCACAGCACTTTGCGCGGCGGGCAGGATGGTCTGGTTGAGCGCTTTGACCTCGCCGTTGGCGGTCTGCCATTGCTCCAGGGTGGTCTGGATTTGCGTGCGCAAGCGCAGCTCGGTGGCATTGCGCAGGTCCCGCGCCTGATCAGCGCGCCGCGCCGCGGCCAGGACGTTGCCTTGATTGCGGTTGAACAGCGGAATCGGCATCGACAGCCCCACCACGTTCACCCGCTCGCGCTCCGTTTCGCTGTACTGGCTGCCGACACTGACAGTCAGATCCGGCATTCGCTGCGCTTTCTCCAGCCCCAAAGAAGCCTCGCGCTGATCGATCTGCAATGTGGCCAACCGCAGCTCGGCGGTTTCGTTCAGGCGCTCGAGCAACCGGGTCGGCGGCGGTACGGCCAGCATGCCTTGAGGTGCGGCCTGCACATTGACCGAGGTCGGCAACGGTGAGCCCATGACCTGCGCCAATTGCTGATAGGCATTGCTCTGGTCGCGTTCGGACCGGCTCAACTCCAGGCGCACTTCCGACAGTTGCACCTGCGCCCGCGTGCCTTCGACCGGTGACGATTTGCCCGCCTCGATACGCCCTTGCGCCACGCGCACACCGTGCTCGGCCAGTTGCAGCGACTGACGGGACAACTGCAACCGCTGCTGGGCAGTCTGTGCGCCGGTAAACGCCTGGATCACATCGGCGCGCAAGGCATTGCGCTGGCGTTCCAGCTCGATGCCGGCGGCGTCCTGCGCACGGCTGGCAACTTCGATACGTGCGCCGCGCTTGCCGCCCAGTTCAATCGGCTGGCTGAGCATCACCGTGGTGGTACGCGATTCGCGCCGGGTGTCTTCGGCCTCCCACGACACTTCAGGGTTGGGTATCAGACCGGCCTGCTGTCGATCCCCTTGGGCGATGCCGATTTCCCACTGCGCTGCCGCCAGGTCGGGGTTACCGGCGAATGCCGTTTGCAGGGCCTGATCCAGCGTCAGCGTCGAGCCGGGCGAGACCGCTGCGAAACCAGGACCGGCCAACAATAAAAAACAGGTGGCACTCACCACCCGTCGCGTTTTTTTCAGGCGTGATCGCGCCGTCAGTTCTCTTAAACCGGGCAATGGAGTACTTCCTTCTTTAAATCAAGAAACTTCGATGCGGCCACGGTAATGTTTTGAACTTATCGACAAGGTGACTGGAACATTACAAATCCGTTATACACGGCGCCGACAAGTTGTTTTGCTCTAGCATGTGAAGTACAAACCCAGAATCGCAATACATAGAAACAAATGCTCTGTGGTTATCCGCCGAACAGTACTTGTCCGAATTCAGTTCTCATGCGACGGATGAACTTTTTGCCGCACCCACTGCGACAAGCCGTCGCAGATGGCCGGTTTAAAGGCTCAGCACCGACGTTTTCGGTTGACCCTGTAGCCACTACAACCTTTACCTTGCACGCCTTGACACGGAGAACCGCTGAAAGAAAATACAGACCCCACACAGTTAGCCGTTATTGAATCCCGTCCGGAGCCCTTACAAAAACAACAACTTTCCCGACCAACTTAGTTACATATCCGTTAAATAGAAGTGGTGATTGATCATGCGAATCCTTATCGTCGAGGACGAGCTTAAAAGTGCCGAATACTTACATCAGGGACTGACGGAAAGTGGTTATATCGTTGACCACGCGGCAACGGGTGCCGATGGACTGCATCTGGCCCAACAACAGGTTTATGACCTGGTGATCCTGGACGTGAATCTGCCCGAACTGGACGGCTGGGGCGTACTTGAACAACTGCGTCGTACCCGCTCCACCCGGGTGATGATGTTGACCGCGCGCGGTCGGCTGGCCGACAAGATTCGTGGCCTGGACCTGGGTGCCGATGACTATCTGGTCAAGCCGTTCGAGTTTCCGGAATTGTTGGCGCGGGTACGCACCTTGATGCGCCGCAGCGAAAACATCCCGGTGCCACAGGTGCTCAAAGTCGCCGACCTGGAACTCGACCCGGGGCGCCACCGCGCCTTTCGCGGCGAACAACGCATCGACCTGACCACCAAGGAGTTCGCGCTGCTGCATCTGTTGATGCGCCAGTCCGGCGAGGTGCTCACCCGCACCCAGATCATTTCGCTGGTGTGGGACATGAACTTCGACTGCGACACCAACGTGGTCGAAGTCTCGATCCGGCGCTTGCGGGCGAAAATCGACGACCCCTTCGACAACAAGTTGATCCATACCCTGCGCGGTGTCGGCTATGTGCTGGAGGCGCGGGAATGAAGCCGGTGAGCCTGTCGCTGCGCCTCGGTCTGACGGTGAGTATTCTCGGGGCATTGTTGGTGGTGTTTCTGGCGATCTTCGCGTATTTCGCCCTGACCCATGAGCTGAATTCGCTCTCCCGGGACAGTCTGGAAAAGAAAATGGCGCAGGTGGAACACAGCCTGTCGATGTACATCGATGCCAATGAAGTCAGTGGAAAACCACACATTCTGCTCGATCAGGTCATGGGCCATGACAACCTGACGCTGACAATTTACGACCGCTCGAACCTGCGTTCACCGCTGTTGAAGTCCGGCAGCGGCATGGCCGATCCGCGCGTCGAACTGAAGGCCGTGCGCAGGGCCACCGATCAGTTGGCTTACTCCGCCAGCACCGACGCCCAAGGCATAAAGTTTCTGACGGCCTCCCGATTGATCCGCCTGAAGGACGGCACCAGCGTCCCGGTACTGCTGTCGATGGACAATGCCCACGATCAGGCGTTGCTCAGTGCCTATCTGCGCACGACGCTGATGGCGCTGCCGTTGCTGCTGATCCTCATCGGCCTCTGTGCCTGGGCGGCCGTGCAGCGTGGCCTGGCACCGATGCGCGAGTTTCGCAAAGTGGCGGAGATGGTGTCGACGCAAGACCTCGACCATCGACTCTCGGTGGTGAACATGCCGCAGGAACTCAGTGAACTGGCGCAGGGCATCAATTTCATGCTGCATCGCCTCGACAGCGGCGTGCAGCAGTTGTCGCAGTTCTCCGATGATCTGGCCCACGAGCTGCGCTCGCCGATCAACAACCTGATGGGCAAGGCACAGGTGACACTCTCTCGTGAACGCACGACGGATGAGTACAAAGACGTGTTGGTGTCGTGTACCGAAGAACTGGATCGCCTTGCGCGGATTGTCTCGGACATGCTGTTTCTGGCGCAGGTCAGCCACCCGGCGGCGCTGACGCCTTTCGAGCTGATTGCGCTGGAAGATGAAGCCCTGAAAGTCGCCGACCTGTTTTCCCTGTCCGCACAGGACAAGCAGGTTCATTTGACGGTGGTGGGCAGTGCCCGGGTGACGGGCGACCGGTTGATGATCCAGCGGGCGATCTCGAACCTGCTGTCCAACGCCCTGCGCCACTGCCCGGCCGGGCAAACGGTTTCGCTATTGATTGAACAAGGCGCGACGCAGGTTTCCCTGCTGGTCAGCAACCCCGGCGCGGGCATCGAAGCGCAGCATCTGCCGCATCTTTTCGACCGTTTTTACCGCGTCGACAGCAGCCGCTGCCGCGCCCAGGGCAGCACCGGACTGGGCCTGGCCATCGTGCGCTCGATCATGAGCCTGCATCAGGGTGTGGCAGAGGTTAAGAGCCTGCCGGGAGTGATGACGGTGTTTCGGTTGGAGTTTCCTGCGATTGAGGGTGTGGCGCCCTGAGGTATCAGGCTTGAGATTTTCGCTGTCGGGGCCGCCGCCTTCGCGAGCAGGCTCGCTCCCACAGGGGATTTGTGTCGTACACAAAATCGGATGTCACCTCGGCCCAATGTGGGAGTGAGCCTGCTCTCGATAGCGGTTTATCAGGCACAAACAAAAACGGCACCTTTCGGTGCCGTTCGTTTTGCTCAGTAAAGAGGCTTACTTACGCGCATCCGCCCACGATTTCAGCAGTTCGTTGTAGTTCACGGTTTCGCCTTTCGGCTTCTCGTTCGCCAGCTTAGGCTTCGGTGCGCCCGGTTGATCGAACCAGTATTGCGCATCGCGCTCGGGGTTCATTTTCGGGGCGCAAGTGGTTTGCGCTTTCGAGCGTTCCAGACGGGACATGATCGCGTCCTGATCCTTGGCCAGACCGTCCAATGCCTCTTGCGGGGTTTTCTCGCCGCTCGCCGCTTCGGCGATGTGGCTCCACCACAGTTGCGCCAGACGCGGATAGTCCGGCACGTTGGTCCCGGTCGGGGTCCATTGCACACGCGCCGGGCTGCGGTAGAACTCGACCAGACCACCGAGTTTCGGTGCCAGGTCGGTCATCGCTTGCGAGTTGATGTCCGACTCGCGGATCGGCGTCAGGCCGACGATGGTTTTCTTCAGCGACACGGTTTTCGAGGTCACAAACTGCGCATACAGCCACGCCGCCAGTTTCTGTTTCTCAGGCGTGGACTTCATGAACGTCCACGAACCCACGTCCTGATACCCGAGTTTCATGCCCTCTTCCCAATACGGACCACGCGGCGATGGCGCCATGCGCCACTTCGGCGTGCCATCGGCGTTGACCACCGGCAGGCCCGGTTTGGTCATGTCGGCGGTGAACGCGGTGTACCAGAAGATCTGTTGGGCGATGTTGCCCTGAGACGGTACCGGCCCCGACTCGGAGAAGGTCATGCCCGCCGCTTCCGGTGGTGCATAGGCTTTGAGCCAGTCGACGTATTTCTGGGTGGCAAAGACTGCCGCCGGGCCGTTGGTGTCGCCACCGCGGGTCACGCTGGAACCCACCGGGTGGCAATCCTCGACGCGAATGCCCCACTCGTCCACCGGCAAACCGTTCGGCAGGCCTTTGTCGCCACCACCGGCCATGGAGAACCAGGCATCGGTGAAGCGCCAGCCCAGCGACGGGTCTTTCTTGCCGTAGTCCATGTGCCCGTAAACCCGCTTGCCGTCGATTTCCTTGACGTCTTCGCTGAAGAATTTGGCGATGTCTTCATAGGCCGACCAGTTCACCGGCACGCCCAATTCGTAGCCGTACTTCTCCTTGAACTTGGCTTTCAGGTCCGCACGTTCAAACCAGTCGGCGCGGAACCAGTACAGGTTGGCGAACTGCTGGTCAGGCAGCTGATAGATCTTGCCGTCCGGCGCGGTGGTGAAGGAAATGCCGATGAAGTCCTTGATGTCCAGGGTTGGCGAGGTATACGCCTTGCCTTCGTTGGCCATCAAGTCGGTGATCGACTCGGTCTTGCCATAGCGAAAGTGCGTACCGATCAGGTCCGAGTCGTTGACCCAGCCGTCATAGATGCTCTTGTCCGACTGCATCACGGTCTGCAGTTTTTCCACCACGTCGCCTTCTTGCAGCAAGTCGTGGGTCACCTTGATCCCGGTGATCTCGGTAAAGGCCTTGGCCAGCACCTTGGACTCGTATTCGTGGGTAGTCAGGGTTTCCGATACGACTTTGATGTCCATCCCGCGAAACGGCTCGGCCGCCTTGATGAACCACTTCAATTCCGCGAGCTGCTGGTCGGCCGTCAGGGTGGACGGTTTGAACTCGGCGCCAATCCATTTCTTCGCAGCGTCTTCATAGGCGTCGGCCCAGGCCGCAGCGCTCAACCCACTGAGTGCCAGCATGGCTGCCAATGAAATGCTATGTCGCAGCTTATTGTTTTTGTCGAACATAGAGACCTCCTGTTTGATTTTCGGAGCAACATTGCCGAGCGATTCGACTAGCCCCAACGCATCACAGCCAACAGCCACACCAGGGACAACGCGGACGCTACCCAGATGCTCCAGTCGGTCACGCCGATTACCAGCAAATGCAGGTAGGCGCTGCCGAGAAGACCGATAAACAGCCGATCGCCACGGGTGGTGGCAATCGGCAACAAACCCCGCCGAAGAATGCTCGGCGAACGCAACTCCCAGGTCGTCATGCCCACCAGAATCAGGCCAATGACAATGAAGAACGCCGCGGTGGGGACCGTCCAACTCATCCATTCCATCATCAGCTCCTCATACCCGGCCGAGGGCAAAGCCCTTGGCCACGTGGTTGCGAACAAACCAGATCACCAGCATGCCCGGCAGGATGGTCAACACCCCCGCCGCCGCCAGCACGCCCCAATCGATGCCGGACGCCGAGACGGTACGCGTCATCACCGCCGCAATCGGCTTGGCGTTGACCGACGTCAGCGTGCGCGCCAAGAGCAACTCGACCCAGGAAAACATGAAGCAGAAAAACGCCGTGACACCGATCCCGGAGCCGATCAGCGGGATGAAAATCTTCACGAAAAACTTGGGAAAACTGTAGCCGTCGATGTAGGCGGTTTCGTCGATTTCCTTCGGAACACCGGACATGAAGCCTTCAAGAATCCACACCGCCAACGGCACGTTAAACAGGCAATGAGCCAAGGCCACGGCGATGTGCGTGTCGAACAATCCAATTGAGGAATACAGCTGGAAGAACGGCAGCAGGAACACTGCCGGTGGCGCCATGCGATTGGTCAGCAGCCAGAAGAACAGGTGCTTGTCGCCGAGGAAGCGATAGCGCGAAAACGCATACGCCGCCGGCAGCGCCACGCTCAGGGAAATCACCGTGTTCAGGCTCACGTAGTACAGCGAGTTGAGATAACCGGTATACCAGCTCGGATCGGTGAAAATCACCTTGTAGTTATGCAAGGTGAAGTCCGAGGGAAACAGCGTCAGGCCGCCGAGGATTTCGGTGTTGCTCTTGAACGACATGTTCAGCAACCAGTAGATCGGCACCAGCAGGAACAGGATGTAGATCAGCAGCGGGATGAGTTTTCTCTTGCTCATGATGGGCCTCAGCGGTTGGCGTCAGAGTGAGTCATGGCGGTGTAGAACAGCCAGGACACCAACAGGATGATCAGGAAGTACACCAGCGAAAACGCCGCTGCCGGTCCCAGGTCGAATTGCCCTACGGCCATCTGGGTCAACGTCTGACTGAGGAACGTCGTGGCATTCCCCGGCCCGCCACCGGTCAGCACGAACGGCTCGGTGTAGATCATGAAACTGTCCATGAAGCGCAGCATCACCGCGATCAGCAGCACGCTTTTCAGCTTGGGCAACTGAATGTGCCGGAACACTGCCCAGGCCGAGGCCCGATCAATCCGTGCCGCCTGGTAATACACGTCCGGAATCGCTCGCAACCCGGAGAAACACAGCAACGCCACCAGCGACGTCCAGTGCCACACGTCCATCACCAGCACCGTGACCCAGGCGTCCATGGTGTTCGATGCATAGTTATAGTTGATGCCCATCGCATTCAGGCTCGAACCCAACAGGCCGATGTCGGCGCGGCCGAAAATCTGCCAGATGGTGCCGACCACGTTCCAGGGAATCAGCAGCGGAATGGCCAGGATGATCAGCACCAGCGACGACCAGCGCCCCTTGGTCGGCATGGTCAGGGCGATGGCGATGCCCAGCGGGATTTCGATCAACAGCACGCAAGCGGAGTAGATGAACTGCCGCAAAAGAGAGTCATGCAGGCGCGGATCGAGCAGCACTTGCTTGTACCAGTCGGCGCCGACGAAGTAGCGGCTGGACTGGTCGAAGATATCCTGCACCGAATAGTTGACCACCGTCATCATCGGGATCACCGCACTGAAGGCCACCAGCAGGAACACCGGCAACACCAGCCACCAGGCCTTGTTGTTTTGCACCTTGTTCATGGCTGCACTCCGTTATTGGCTTGCGCTGGCAGCAGATATTCATCGGCATAGACCATCAACCACTGCGCCGGAAAACTGATGTACGCCGTGCCTTCCGGCACCGGTTTGTCTTCGGCCAGGCGCACTTTCAGCGGCGCGCCGTCGAGGTTCAGGGTCAAGATTTTGTAGGTGCCAAGGTCTTCGATGTGTACGACCTGTGCCTGCATTGCGTCATCAAAGGGTTCTTCCCACACGTGGACGAACTCCGGGCGGATACCGACTTTCAGGGTTTTCCACTCGGACTCGGCGATGCGCTGCTGTTGCGCCTCGGACAGCGGCAGGTGCGTCGAGGCGAACCCCACGCCTCCCGGTTGCGGCGTGACCTCGATCAGGTTCATCCCCGGGCTGCCAATGAAGTAGCCGACAAAGGTGTGGCTCGGCCGTTCGAACAGTTCTCGCGGCGTGCCGAATTGCACGATCTGCCCTCCGTACATCACCGCGATCTTGTCGGCGAAGGTCGAAGCCTCCAGCTGATCGTGGGTGACGTAGACCATGGTGATGTTGAACTGCTCGTGGATCTGCTTGAGCTTGCGTCGCAGCTTCCACTTCAGGTGCGGGTCGATCACGGTCAGCGGTTCATCGAACAGGATCGCCGAGACGTCATCACGCACCAGCCCACGGCCCATGGAGACTTTCTGCTTTTCGTCGGCGGTGAGGTTGCTGGCCTTTTTGCTCAGCAGTGCCTGCAGGTCAAGGACCTCGGCAATTTCCTGCACCTTGGTGTGAATTCTCGCCTCGGCCATGCCCTGATTACGCAGCGGAAACGCCAGGTTATCGAACACGGTCATGGTGTCGTAGACCACCGGGAATTGAAAAACCTGGGCAATGTTGCGCTTCTCCGGCGTCAGGTCGTTGACCGCTTTGCCGTCGAACAACACATGCCCCTGCGAGGGGCTGAGCAGCCCGGAAATGATGTTGAGCAAGGTCGACTTGCCGCACCCCGAAGGCCCAAGCAACGCATAGGCGCCGCCCTGCTCCCAGATGTGGTCCATCTCGCGGATCGCGTAATCCTCGGGGCCGGACGGGGTTTTGGTGTAACTGTGGGCGAGGTTCTGCAAACGGATTTCAGCCATCAGGCAACCCTCGCAATACGGCGACCGGGCGCCTGGACCAGACGTCCCTGCGCATCGAACACAAACAGTTTATGGGTCGGGATATAGATGCGGATCGGCGCGTCGACGTCGTATTCGTGAACACCAGGCAAGTGCAGCACCAACAGGAAATGCTCGTTGCGCACGTGCAGGAAAGTTTCCGAACCGCTGATCTCGGCGACCTCGACGGTCACGGCCAGTTCCAGGTCATCGTCGTTGCTCGGCACCAGCGAAATGTGGCTTGGCCGCACGCCAAAGCGGAACTCGCCCTCGCCAACCGGCCGCAAATCCACGTTCAACGGGAAGTGCACGAAGTTGGCGAAGCTGACTTCGTTGCCGGCAATCCGTCCCGGCATCAGGTTGATCGGCGGCTCGGAGAACAGCTCTGCCGCGAGCACGCTTTGCGGCTGGTGATAGACCTCGGACGACTTGCCGCTCTGGATCACCCGACCTTCGTGAAGAATGGTCGTGGTGCCGCCCAGTGCCAGGGCTTCGTTGGGTTCGGTGGTGGCGTAGATGGCGATGGTGTGTCGCGCCTTGAACAGCTCGCGCATTTCCTGGCGCAGTTCTTCGCGCAGCTTGTAATCGAGGTTGACCAGCGGCTCGTCGAACAGGATCAGCTCGGCGTCCTTGACCAGTGCGCGGGCCATGGCCGTGCGCTGTTGCTGGCCGCCGGAGAGTTCAAGGGGATGGCGCTGGAGGAACTTCTCGATGCGCAGCATCTTCGCGGTTTCCAGCACTTTGCTCTGGATCAGTTCGTTGGACACACCGCCCTGGCGCAACGGCGAGGCAATGTTCTCGAAGACGGTCATGGTCGGGTAATTGATGAACTGCTGATAGACCATCGACACGTTGCGCAGGCGCACCGGGCGCTGGGTGACGTCGACGCCGTTCATGAGGATGCGGCCGCTGTCGGGCTTGTCCAGCCCGGCCATCAGGCGCATCAGACTGGTTTTGCCGGACAGCGTGCGACCGAGCAAAACGTTGAAGGATCCGGGTTCAAAACTCAGGCAGGCATCGTCGATCCAGGTCTGGCCCTCGACGGTGCGGCTGACGTGCTCCAGGGTTAATGACATGGCTCGGCCTTTTTTATTATTTGGAGTCAAGCGACCGGAGCTACAGAGCGAGTTTCGTGCCAGAAATTGCAAGCCATTGATCCGACTTGAAAATCTTTGTATGAGCAGGGTGAACGCTTTCGTTGCTGAACAAAAATGAACAGCCTGAACTGAACAACTGAACAATCCGGCGGTTGACAATGAACAATCGTGAACAACACTCTACGGATGTTTTTGCCCCACCCGCAGATGCGCAACGTCGCTAAACCTGTGGGAGCGAGCCTGCTCGCGAAGGCGGTGTGTCAGTCGATATAAATGTTGAATGTTGTATCGCATTCGCGAGCAGGCTCGCTCCCACATGGAGTTCGTCGCCACCCCGGGGTTTGTGCAGCAAAACCAATCATAAAAACAATAAAAGCTTGCTCAGAGATCGACTGCCATGGCCGCACCCGCCTCGCCGCTCTCCCACGACGCCGTCATTCAGGACTCCTGGAAGCGTTGCCGCGCCTTCGGCCTCAACCACCAGAGCGCCCCGGCATTCGATCAACTGCCGGCCGAAGGCATCGCCCAATTGCTGGAGAGCCAGCACTCCCTGGTGCAGACCACGCATCAGGAAGTCCTGCCGTATTACGAAAACATCCTGAGCAATTCCAATTGCCTGATCATGCTCGCCGACAATCAAGGCCAAGTCCTGACGTCGTGGGGCACCCAGCGCTTTATCGAGCCGAGCCTGACCCGTGGTTTCAGCGCCGGCGCCAGCTGGATGGAGCGTTGCAGCGGCACCAACGCCATCGGCACCGCCCTCGCCTGCGAGCAGGCCGTGCACATCGAACACGATGAACACTTTCTGAAAGCCAACCGCTTCATGACCGGTTCCGCCGCGCCGATTTTCGATGCCGAGCGCAAGGTGATCGCGGTGCTGGACGTGTCCAGCGACAGCTACCTGCCACCGTCCCACACCCTCGGCATGGTCAAGATGATGAGCCAGACCGTGGAAAACCGGCTGATTCTCAACCTGTTCCATGGCCAACATTTTCAACTGACCTTCAACACCGGGTTGAACAACCTCGACAGCCAGTGGGCCGGGTTGTTGATCTTCGACGAGACCGGCCAGGTACTGTCCGCCAACCGCCGCGCCGACAATCTGCTGGGCATCAGCCTGTCGCGGGTCAGCGTCGAAAGCCTGTTCAAGGTGTCGCTGCTGGAATTACTGAACCAGCCCGACGGTTTGCCGTTCGCCCTGCAAGCCTCGGGGCGCAACCGCTTCCAGTGCCTGCTGAGGCGGCCGAAACAGGTGCCGATTCAACCGCGGCTGTTTGCGGAGCCAGTGGTCGTGGCGGCTCCCGAAACGATCAGCCTCAACACCCTGCACTTCGGCGACAGCCGCGTGGAAAAAGCCGTGCGTCAGGCTGAACGCCTGCTGGAGAAAGACATTCCGCTGTTGATTCACGGCGAAACCGGGGTCGGCAAGGAAGTCTTCGTCAAAGCCTTGCACCAGGCCAGCTCGCGCAGCAAACAACCGTTCATTGCCGTCAACTGTGCAGCGATCCCCGCCGAACTGGTGGAATCCGAGTTATTTGGCTACGAGAAAGGCGCATTCACCGGCGCCAACCAGAAAGGCAGCATCGGACTGATCCGTAAGGCGGATAAGGGCACCCTGTTCCTTGATGAAATCGGCGACATGCCGCTGCCGACTCAAGCCCGGTTGTTGAGGGTATTGCAGGAACGTTGCGTGCAACCGGTGGGCAGCAGCGAGCTGTTCCCGGTCGATATCCGGATTATTTCAGCGACCAACCGTGCGTTGCGTGAGCAAGTGCAACTCGGTCGGTTTCGCGAAGACCTGTATTACCGGATCGGCGGCTTGACCCTGGAATTACCGCCCCTGCGCGAACGCAGTGACAAGCAGGCCTTGTTCAAACGTTTGTGGGAGCAGCACCGGGAGCCATCGCAATGGGCCGGGTTGAGCCGTGAAGTGCTGGAGCTGTTCGGCCGTCATCCGTGGCCGGGGAATTTGCGTCAGGTCAGCAGCGTGATGCAGGTGGCGCTGGCCATGGCCGAAGAGCAGCCGGTACGGCCGGAGCATTTGCCGGATGATTTTTTTGTCGATCTGGAGATGGAACCGGTGGATTCGCCTGAAACGCTGGCGGTGGATTTGAATGATGTCGAGGATTTGAATCGGCAGTTGCGCGCGGCTGGGGGGAATATTTCGCATCTGGCCCGGCGGTTGGGGGTTAGCCGCAATACCCTCTATAAGCGATTGCGCCAGGCTGAGTGATGAGTGAACTGTACTGGCTGTGGTTGGCTTGAGACCTTCGCGAGCAGGCTCGCTCCCACAGGGGATTTGTGTCGTGCCGAAGATCGACTGTGGGAGCGAGCCTGCTCGCGAAGGCATCAGCCCTGTCACCACAAACCTAAAACCCTGCACATAAACAAAAACCCGCACAAGGCGGGTTTTTGTTTTGTAGCGGATAACCCAATCAGTCAGCCAAACGCCAGGTCGTGCCGCCCTTCCCGTCTTCCAGCACCACGCCCATGGCGGTGAGCTGGTCGCGGATGCGGTCGGATTCGGCCCAGTCTTTACCGGCACGAGCCGCCAGACGCGCAGCGATCAACGCATCAACTTCAGCGGCATCCACCCGCCCTTCAGCGCCGGCCTGCAAGAAGTCATCAGCCTCAAGCTGCAACACGCCCAACACGCTCGCCAGTTCTTTCAGACGCGCCGCCAGACCCGCCGCCGCATTGAGATCGCTCTCGCGCAGACGGTTGATCTCGCGCACCATTTCGAACAGCACGGCGCAGGCTTCCGGCGTGCCGAAGTCGTCGTTCATCACCTGAGTGAAGCGCTCGACGAAGGCTTCGCCGCCGGCCGGTGCCACGTTCGGCAGGCCTTTGAGCGCGTGATAGAAACGCTCTAGGGCGCCCTTGGCGTCCTTGAGGTTGTCTTCCGAGTAGTTGATCGCGCTGCGGTAGTGGCTCGACACCAGCAGGTAACGCACGACTTCCGGGTGGTACTTTTCCAGCACGTCACGAATGGTGAAGAAGTTGTTCAAGGACTTGGACATCTTCTCGCCATTGATACGAATCATGCCGCAATGCATCCACGCGTTGGCGTAGGTCTTGCCGGTGGCCGCTTCGCTCTGGGCGATTTCATTTTCGTGGTGCGGGAACTCGAGGTCGCTGCCGCCGCCATGAATGTCGAAAGTCTCACCCAGGCAGCAGGTCGACATCACCGAGCACTCGATGTGCCAGCCCGGACGACCGTCGCCCCACGGCGAAGGCCAGCTCGGCTCGCCCGGCTTGGCGCCCTTCCACAGCACGAAGTCCAGCGGGTCCTGTTTGGACTCGTCGACTTCGATGCGTGCGCCGATGCGCAGGTCTTCGATCTTCTTGCGCGACAGCTTGCCGTAGCCCATGAACTTGGCGACGCGGTAGTACACGTCGCCATTGCCCGGGGCGTAGGCGTAACCCTTGTCGATCAGGGTCTGGATCATGCTCAACATACCCGGAATGTGATCCGTGGCACGCGGCTCCATGTCCGGTTTGAGGATGTTGAGGCGCGCCTCGTCCTCGTGCATCGCAGCGATCATGCGTTCGGTCAGCGCATCGTACGGCTCGCCGTTCTCGCGGGCACGATTGATGATCTTGTCTTCAATGTCGGTGATGTTGCGCACATACGTCAGGTTATAACCGCTGAAGCGCAACCAGCGGGTCACCAGGTCGAATGCGACCATGCTGCGGCCATGGCCAATGTGGCAGTAGTCGTACACGGTCATCCCGCAGACGTACATGCGCACATTGTTGCCATCCAGCGGCTTGAAGACTTCTTTGCTCTTGGTGAGCGTGTTGTAGATCGTTAGCACTTTAAAAACTTCCTTGAATCACTGGCCCCACGAATCACGCAGGGTCACGGTACGGTTGAATACCGGAGCGCCCGGTTTCGAGTCCTTGATATCCGCGACGAAGTAACCTTCGCGCTCGAACTGGAAACGGTCTTCCGGCTGTGCGTTGCCCAGCGAGGGTTCAGCACGACAACCGGTGAGTACCTGCAGCGAGTCAGGGTTGATGTTGTCCAGGAAGCTGGCGCTGTCTTCAGCCTTTTCAGGGTTGGCCGAACGGAACAGGCGATCGTACAGACGTACTTCGCACTCGACGCTGGCAGCGGCCGGCACCCAGTGCACCACGCCTTTGACCTTGCGGCCTTCAGGGTTCTTGCCGAGGGTTTCCGGGTCGTACGAGCAACGCAGTTCAACGATGTTGCCATCGGCGTCCTTGATCGCTTCGTCGGCGCGGATCACGTAGCTGCCACGCAGACGCACTTCGCCGTTGGGTTCCAGGCGCTTGTAGCCTTTTGGCGGCTCTTCCATGAAGTCATCGTGGTCGATGTAGATTTCACGGGCGAACGGCAGCTTGCGCACGCCCAGTTCTTCTTTCTGCGGATGACGCGGCAGTTCGAGGTTCTCGACCTGGTCTTCCGGATAGTTGGTGATTACCACCTTCAACGGACGCAGCACGCACATGGCGCGCGGGGCGTTCGCGTCCAGATCCTGACGGATGCTGAACTCGAGCATGCCGAAATCGACGACGCCGTCAGAACGGTTGGTGCCGACCATGTCGCAGAAGTTGCGGATCGACGCAGGCGTGTAGCCACGGCGGCGGAAGCCCGACAGCGTCGACATGCGCGGATCGTCCCAACCGAACACGTGCTTTTCATCGACCAGTTGCTTGAGCTTGCGCTTGCTGGTGATCGTGTAGTTCAGGTTCAGGCGGCTGAATTCGTACTGACGCGGGTGCGCCGGCACTGGCAGCGCGTCCAGGAACCAGTCGTACAGCGGACGGTGGCTTTCGAATTCCAGGGTGCAGATCGAGTGGGTGATGCCTTCGATGGCGTCCGACTGACCGTGGGTGAAGTCGTAGTTCGGGTAAATGCACCACTTGTCACCGGTCTGGTGGTGATGCGCGTGACGGATGCGATACATGATCGGGTCGCGCAGGTTCATGTTCGGCGAGGCCATGTCGATCTTGGCTCGCAGCACGCGTGCGCCGTCCTGGAATTCGCCGGCCTTCATGCGGGCGAACCAGTCGAGGTTTTCTTCCACGGAGCGATCACGGAACGGGCTGTTCTTGCCCGGCTCGGTCAGGCTGCCACGGTATTCCTTGGCCTGTTCCGGGCTCAGGTCGTCGACGTAGGCCTTGCCGGCCTTGATCAGTTCAACGGCCCAGTCGTGCAACTGGTCGAAATACTGCGAGGCGTAGCGCACTTCGCCGGACCATTCAAAGCCCAGCCATTTGATGTCGCTTTCGATCGCGTCGATGTATTCCTGGTCTTCCTTGGCCGGGTTGGTGTCGTCGAAACGCAGGTGGGTAACGCCGCCGAATTCCTGGGCCAGGCCGAAGTTCACACAGATCGACTTGGCGTGACCGATGTGCAGGTAGCCATTGGGCTCAGGCGGGAAACGGGTGACGATCTGCGTGTGCTTACCCGAGTCCAGGTCCGCCTGGATGATCGGGCGCAGGAAATTGACCGGCACGGCAGGGCCGGTCTTGGCATTCGAGGTAGGGTCGACAGTGGGCTTGCTCATAGGATCCTTGAACGTACAAGTGCGCGGCCGGAGAAGGCCAAGTAAAACAAAGCCGCTATCATAGCCGATGCTGTCAAGCACCTGACAGAGCGCGCCTGCAAACGGTCGTATTTAATAGGCCATAAATGAAAAACAGCCTCGAAATTCGCGCCCGGCACGCTAAACTGCGCACCTTGGCTGTTACTGGCCAGACCGGTTGGGGGCTGTAATAGCCCGAAACCCACGAATTCCTAGAAAGAGTACCGATCATGACCCAAGTCAAACTGACCACCAACCATGGCGACATCGTCCTGGAACTGAACGCTGAAAAAGCCCCGATCACCGTGGCCAACTTCATCGAGTACGTTAAAGCCGGTCACTACGAAAACACCGTTTTCCACCGTGTCATCGGTAACTTCATGATCCAGGGCGGCGGTTTCGAGCCAGGCATGAAAGAAAAGAAAGACAAGCGCCCAAGCATCCAGAACGAAGCCGACAACGGCCTGCCGAACGTGAAGTACAGCGTTGCCATGGCCCGCACCATGGAGCCGCATTCGGCTTCCGCCCAGTTCTTCATCAACGTGGCTGACAACAGCTTCCTGAACCACAGCGCCAAGACCACTCAGGGCTGGGGCTACGCCGTATTCGCCAAAGTCGTTGCAGGCCAAGAAGTGGTCGACAAGATCAAAGGTGTTTCCACCACCATGAAGTCCGGCCACCAGGACGTACCAGCAGACGACGTGATCATCGAGAAAGCCGAGATCATTGAGTGATACTGCTGATTTCAGATTTGCATCTGGAAGAGGAGCGCCCGGACATTACCCGGGCGTTTCTGGATTTGCTCGCCGGACGCGCCCGCTCGGCGAGTGCGTTGTACATTCTGGGCGACTTTTTCGAAGCGTGGATTGGCGACGACGCCATGACGCCCTTCCAGCGTTCCATCTGCCAGGCCCTGCGCGAATTGAGCGACAGCGGCACGGCCATTTTCCTGATGCACGGCAATCGCGACTTCATGCTCGGCCAGGCCTTCTGTAAACAGGCCGGCTGCACGTTGTTGAAGGACCCGAGTGTCGTACAGTTTTACGGTGAGCCGGTGCTATTGATGCACGGCGACAGCCTCTGCACCCGCGACGAAGCCTATATGAAGCTGCGTCGCTACCTGCGCAACCCGATCAGCCTGTTCATCCTGCGGAATTTGCCACTGCGCACCCGGCACAAGCTGGCGCGCAAGCTGCGCAGTGAAAGCCGTGCGCAAACGCGGATGAAGGCCAATGACATTGTGGATGTCACGCCGGAGGAAATTCCGCGGATCATGCAGGAATATGGCGTGAAAACCTTGATCCACGGCCATACCCACCGCCCGGCCATCCACAAATTGCAGCTGGGCGAACAAGCGGCCAAACGCATTGTGCTGGGGGATTGGGATCGCCAGGGCTGGGCGTTGCAGGTGGATGAGAACGGGTTTGCGCTTGCGCCCTTCGATTTCACGCCGCCAGCGCAACTGGCAGCCCCCACGAACTGACAGGCCACCACAGATCCCATTGTGGGAGCGAGCCTGCTCGCGAATGCGGTGTGTCAGTTGATATAGATATTGACTGACAGGATGCTTTCGCGAGCAGGCTCGCTCCCACAGGGTTTTGTGTTTGGGTCAGTGACCGGAAGCAGCCGGCCCCGCTTTCGCTGCAAACGGCGGTTTTGCCAGCCACACAATCAATATCAACCCCATGAATCCCCACCCCAGCAACGTGAAGTAATCCACGGTGGAGAGCATGTACGCCTGACTGGTCAGCACATGGTCGAGCTGCGCATAGGCCGGGTTACCCGCCCCGCCCAAGGTGTTCAGTGCATCGCGGGTGGCCGGGTCGAACGTGGTGATGCTTTCGCTCAGATACGCATGGTGCTGATCCGCCCGGCGAATCCAGATCCAGGTGGTCAACGATGCCGCAAAACTACCGCCGAGGGTCCGCAGGAAGGTCGCCAGGCCCGCACCATCGGCGATCTGGCTCGGTGGCAGGTCCGACATCAAGATGCTCAGGGTCGGCATGAAGAACAGCGCCACGCCAATGCCCATGAACAGTTGCACCAGGGCGATGTGCTGGAAGTCCACTTCATTGTTAAACCCGGCACGCATGAAGCAGCTCAGGCCAATGGCCAGGAACGCCAGACCGGCCAGCAGACGCAGGTCGAACTTGTGCGCGTACTTGCCGACAAACGGCGACATCAGCACCGGCAGAATCCCGATCGGTGCAACTGCCAACCCCGCCCATGTCGCGGTGTAGCCCATCTGGGTTTGCAGCCATTGCGGCAGGATCAGGTTGATGCCGAAGAACCCGGCGTAACCGAGAACCAGCACCAACGTGCCGATACGGAAGTTGCGGTAGGCGAACAGCCTCAGGTTCACCACCGGGTGCTTATCGGTCATTTCCCAGATGATGAACACCGCCAGCGCTATCACGGAAATGGCGGAGCTAATCAGGATGAAATTCGACTCGAACCAATCCAGGTCATTGCCCTTGTCGAGGATAATCTGCAACGCACCGACGCCAATGATCAACGTGATCAGCCCCACGTAATCCATCGGTTGGCGGCTGGTTTCCACCGGGCGTGCCTTGAGTTGCTGGCGCACCACCATCACCGCGAAGATGCCGATGGGCACGTTGATGAAGAAAATCCACGGCCAGCTATAACTGTCGGTAATCCAGCCACCGAGAATCGGGCCGGCAATGGGCGCCACCACCGTGACCATCGCCAGCAACGCCAGGGCCATGCCGCGCCTCGCGGGGGGATAGACCGCGATCAGCAGCGTCTGGGTCATCGGGTACAACGGACCGGCCACCAGGCCTTGCAGCACCCGAAAACCGATCAGTTCCGGCATCGAAGTCGAGATGCCGCAGAGAAACGAGGCCAGCACAAACAGCACCGTGGCCCAGAGAAACAGCTTCACTTCACCGAAGCGGCGGCTGAGCCAACCGGTCAGCGGCAGCGCAATGGCGTTGCTCACGGCAAAGGATGTAATCACCCACGTGCCCTGCTCCGAACTCACGCCCAGGTTGCCGGAAATGGTCGGCAGCGCCACGTTGGCGATGGTGGTGTCGAGCACTTGCATAAAGGTCGCCAGCGACAGGCCGATGGTGCTGAGCAACAGGCTGGGCGGCGTGAAAGAGGCGTTATTGCTCATCGCTAATCCTTTGAAACCTGATTGGCGCCGCGCCTGTTACAGACGCAGCTGACCTTGTGGATCAGCGTTGCGCGGTCTTGCTGACCGCAGCGCTGTTGTCGTGGATCAACTGAGTGATCATCGCGTCGGCTTCAGCCAACTGACGGTCGTAGACGTTGGTGCTGAACGAGGCCTTTTGTGGCGGCTGTTGCGCCAGCACCGGGCCGCTCTGGTCGTGCAGGTTCACGTCGACCTGCGTCGACAGCCCCACGCGCAACGGGTGCTTGGCCAGTTCTTCGGCGTTGATGTGGATCCGCACCGGCACGCGCTGGACGATCTTGATCCAGTTACCGGTAGCGTTCTGTGCCGGCAACAGGGCAAATGCGCTGCCGGTACCGGCGCCGAGGCTGTCGATGGTGCCGCTGAATTTCACGTCGCTGCCGTACAGGTCGGCCTGGATGTCCACCGGCTGACCGATGCGCATGTCACGCAGCTGGGTTTCCTTGAAGTTGGCATCGATCCACAGCTGATCCAGCGGAATCACCGCCATCAGCGCAGTGCCCGGCTGTACCCTTTGACCCAACTGCACGGAACGCTTGGCCACATAACCGGTGACCGGTGCAATCAAGGTGCTGCGTGAGTTGTTCAGGTAGGCCTGACGCAGTTGCGCGGCCGCCGACATCACGTCCGGGTGCGACGAGACCACGGTGTCATCGACCAGCGCACTGGTGGTTTTCAATTGCTGCTTGGCGTTGGCCAGGGCGTTTTGCGCCGAGGTCAGGTCGTCGCGAGCGTGGGACAGCTCTTCCTGGGAAATCGCACCGCCGGCGGCGAGGTTTTTCCGGCGATTGAAGTTGTCCTGGGCCTTTTGCACTTCAGCCTGCTGCGCGTTGACCTGGGCTTTCATACCGTCGACGTTACTGTACAAACCGCGTACCTGGCGCACGGTGCGCGCCAGATTGGCCTGTGCACTTTGCAGGCCGACTTCGGCGTCATTCGGGTCGAAGTTGATCAGCACCTGACCTTCGTGGACCAGGTCACCGTCATCGGCGCCGATGCTGACCACGGTGCCGGTGACCAGCGGGGTGATTTCCACCACGTTGCCGTTCACATAGGCGTCATCGGTGCTTTCGTTCCAGCGCCCGTAGAGTTCGTGATAACCCCAGACGCCGACTCCGGCGAGGACGACCAGGATGGCCAGCGCGACCAGCATGACTTTGCGTTTACGCGGATTGCTCGTGTCTTGAGCGTTCTCCGGCGCTGTGTTGGTTGGAGCAGCAGGTGTATCGACAGTGGCCATGACAAATACCTTGAATTAGTTGTGCTGCGTGGCTGGGAGGGCGTTGGCTGCGGTCAGGGTTTCGCCCTGAAAACCGCCGCCCAGCGCTTGCATCAATTGGATCGACAGGTCGATCTGCTCGGCATTCAGGTTGGCCAGCTGACGCTGGGCCTGGAGCAATTGCTGCTCGATGCTGAGCACGTCCAGGTAGTTGCCGATGCCGGAACCGTACCGCTGGACCACGGTGTTGTAGGAATCCTGGGCAATGTCGGTGGCATGCTGCTGCGCACCGATCTGCCGACCGATATCCCGCAGCTGATTAATGGTGTCGCTGACATCGCCGAGCGCTTTCACCAGGCTTTTGTTGTACTGCGCCACCGCGAGGTCGTAATCGGCGTCGCGCGAATCGAGGTCGGCGCGCAAGCGGCCACCGTCGAAAATCGGCACAGAAATGGTCGGGGCGATGTTGAAAAAACGGCTCGCCGAACCAAACATTGCATCCCCCAACAACGATTCGGCACCGGCCGCGGCGCTGAGGTTCAGGTTGGGATAGAACTGGGTTTTGCCGGCGGCGATGTTCTTGCTCGCGGCCTCGACCCGCCAGCGCGCGGCCACCAGGTCGGGACGACGACCGAGCAATTCGGCGGGCAGCACCGATGGCAAAGCCACAGCGCTGGCCTGAAGGATCTTCGGTCGGGCGATTTCGTTGCCGCGGTCCGGGCCTTTGCCGAGCAGCACCGCCAGGGCGATTTTTGCGCTGTTCAGGCGTTTCTCGGCGTCGATCAGGCTGGCTTCGGACGTGGCTTCCAGGCTTTGGGTCTGCTGGAACTGGTATTGGCTGTCGATGCCCGAGCTCAGGCGACGTTGGCCCAAGTCGAGCATTTGCCTGGTTCGTTTGAGGTCTTCATTGGCCAGGTCGTAGACGATGTGCGCCTGCCCCAAATCGCTGTAGGCGCGGGCGACGTCGGCGGACAGGGTCAACTGCGCGGCCTGTTGATCGACTTCGGCGGCGCGAGCCTGGCCCAACGCGGCTTCCCAGGCGTCACGCTGACCGCCCCACAGGTCGAAGTTGTAATTGAAGCTGGCGCCGATGTTGCGCACGGTGGCGTAAGTGCCGCCCTGCCCGGTCGGGTCCTGGTCGCGGGACAAACGCGAACGGCTGACACCGGCGCTGGCATCGAGGGTCGGCATGCGCGCGGCGTCGGCGGCGTAGGCAGCGGCACTGGCCTGATGCGCGCGGGCGTCGGCGATTTGCATGTCGGGGCTGTCGTGCAGGGCTTCGCGGATCAGACCGTCGAGCTGCGGGTCGCCGAGGCTTTTCCACCAGTCGTTTTTCGGCCAGGCCGCCGGCGACAGGGCTACGCCGCTGAGGGACTGACCGGCCTTGAGGGTTTTCGCATCGAGGCTTTTGCCTTCGGTGGTCAAGCCGCTGTAGCTGGCGCAACCGGCCAGGGTCATGGCGGCCAGGACCAGGCTCAGCCCGGTGCGCAGGGTTTTACTGTTCATTTGTCACCTACCCGCAGCAGGGTGATCGAATCACCGGCGGCTATCAGGATTTTCTTGAGGATGTGTTCCAGGGTTTTCAACTCATCGGGGCTGATGGCGCCGGCCAACTCGTTCATGGCGTCGGCGCCAATGTGCGGCAGACGGTCGGCGAGGCTCTGGCCTTCGGCGGTCAGCACCAGTTGAACCTGGCGGCGATCCGCCTCGGAGCGTTGACGGATGAGCAAACCTTTCTGTTCCAGACGATCGAGCATGCGGGTCATCGAGCCGCTGTCCAGCGACAGGTGACGGCACAATTCGGCCGGGGTATCGACGCCGTACTGGGCCACGATGATCATCACCTTGAACTGCGCGGCGGTGATGCCGTGGGGTTCCATGTGCGTGTCGATGATCCGGTCCTTGAGCAGCGCGGCACGCCCGAGCAGGAGGCCGAGGTGGCAGTTTTCGAAATCGTCCGGGGTGAAATGTTTCATTTGCTCACCTAATAACTGCCTAGGCAGTGAATGTATGACGAGATGTTACTGCCTAGGCAGCCAATGTCAACGCAATAGTTAGGTTGCTTGGTAATTAGTTGACCGATGGTGTCGGGTATTTGCGTCGGGCACACTGACGCCTTCGCGAGCAGGCTCGCTCCCACAGGTTCGGTGTGACACCTGTGGGAGCGAGCCTGCTCGCGAAGGGGGCGACTCGGTGTCGTGAAAGGAAACGGGTCTAGAAATCCCGCTTGTAGAAGATGTCCAGCGAACTCGCCACGCCGCTCGCCGCTTCGAGGTAGACCTTCTTGCTCAGCTTGTAGCGCAGGGCAATGGTGTTGGCCGGTTCAAACACGCCCACGCCATAACGCAAACTGAGTTTCTCGGAGATGTTGCCGCTGGCCACGACGGCGGTGGTGTTTCCGCTGCCCTGGGTGTCCAGTTGGAAATCCTGAATCCCCAAATTCTTCGCCAACCCGCCGGTCACCCCGGAACTGCCCATCAAGCCCAAACCAAGCGCTGCCTGGGCCAGCATGTTGTTGTCTTCGCCGTTGCTGCTCAGCGGACGCCCCAGCACCAGATAGGACAAGGCCTGTTCCTGGCTCATGGCCGGTTCGGAGAAGATCTGCGTGGTCGGCTGCTCGGCACTGCCGCTCAGGCGAATACCGGCGATCACGTCGTCAGTCTGGCGAATGGCCTCGACGTCCAGGTACGGCTGATCGAGCGGACCGGCAAACAACAAGCGCGCCCGGCGCACAGTCAGGCGCTGGCCGTAGGCGCGATAACGCCCGTCGTTGAGCCACAGCTCGCCGCGTGTGTCCAGGTTGTCGCCGATGTGCACATGCCCCTGCACATTCGCGGTCAGGCCAAACCCGGCAAAGCTCAGCTTGTCTTCGCCGACCACCACATCAATGTCCATTTTCATGGCCAACGGCGGTTTGCCTTCTTCGGTCTGCTGGCCGACGATCACCACGTCATCGGAGATCTTTACCGTGGAAGGTGGCAATTCGCGAATGGTGATCTCACCTCTGGGCACCTGCACTTTGCCGGCGATCGCCAACTCGTCGCCCTTCATCGAGATTTTCAGGTCCGGCGCGACTTCCAGCTTGGCGTACGGCTCGACGGTAACCGGTAACTGCGAGCCCTTGAGCGCCAGGTCCACCACCAGCGCCTGTCCCCAGGCGATGTTGCCGTTAAGGGTGCCCTGCCCGGTCTTGCCGCTTTTCCAGTCGCCATTCAATTGCACGGTTTCACCGGCAATCACCGCTCGCAGCTGCAAGGCTTGGAGTTCCATCGGCAGTTCAGCCCCGGAGACTTCGCCGTCGCTGAGCAGCAGGCTGCCGTTGACCTGCGGCGCCAACAGGCCACCGGAAATCGTGCCGCTGCCATTCAAGCGCCCGGTGAGCTTCTCGACCATCGGCACGAACGGCCGCGCCACCGACAGGTCCAGCCCGCTCAAACGGAATGAACCGGTGAGCGGTTTGTTTTTCGGCAACGGGTTGATTTGCGCCTGCACCATCAGTTCGCCGAGCTTGCCGCCGACGAAGTTGAGGTCGGTGTCGATGCGTTTCGGCGTGAGTTTGCTGGTGAGTTTCAGCGTCTGGTACGGGAAGTCCAGCCACTGGTCCTTCTCCTTCATGCGCAACGTGCCGCCGCTGGCATCGATGCTGATCTGTCCGTTCGGGCCGCTGGACGGCAGGTCCAGTTGCAGGTCGGCGTTGAGGCTGCCCTTCCAGGCGAAATCCTTCGGCAGCCACTGCGCCAGGCTTTCAATCGGGAATTGCTTGAGGTGGAAACGCAGCTTCGGCTCCGGCATTAAACGCTGGTCTTCACCGCACAGGCTGGCCGGGCCGGAATTCCAGCAATGGGCGCCAAGGTTGATTTTGCCGTCCGCCAGCCGCTCCAGTTTCGCCGGACCTTGCAGCCTCCAGCCCTGCCCACCGGTCTGGATATCGCCGCTGGCCAGGCGACCGCGCCAGTTGCCTTTGTCCAGCGCACCGTCGAGACCGAGCGCCAGTTTCAGCTGCGGGCCTTGCAGGTCGAGGCTGAGTTTCTGGTTTTTGATGTCGCCCTGGCCGCTGGCGGTCAGCGTGCCCAGTGAGGTGTCACCGGCCTGGATGCCGCTGCCCTTGAGGTCGATTTTCGCCCGTTGCGCGCTGTCGAGCGTCGCGTCGAGGTTGAGGCTTTGCAGGCGATTGTCGTCGAACGCCAGTTGCGTGCCTTGCAGCCCGAGCTTGCCTTGCGGCGCCTTGAGCGTGCCGGCGACATCGATGCGGCCGTTCAGTTGCCCGCGCAGTTGCGGCCAGAGCTGGGCCAGACGCGGCATCTTGATGTCGATCTGACCGGCAAGTTTCTGTTGCAGGCTGCCCTTGCCATTGATGCTGTTGTCGCCGAGGCGGATTTGCAGCGCGTTGAGGTTCCATTGCTCGCCGCCGCCATCTGCCTTGGCCTGGATCACGGCGGGTTGCCCGCGCAGTTTGCCTTTCAGGTCGAGGTCGGCAGTGAGGCTGAGTTTTTCATTCTTCATCTCGCCTTTGCTGCGCAATGGTCCGGCCAGCATGCCCGGCAATTCAGCCACCCAGTACGCCGGGTTGATCGCTGACAGGTCGAGCGCGGTGTCCCACGCGATGCCCTCGGCGAATTGCAGGTTAAGGTGCCCTTCGGCCTTGCCCTGCCCGGCCTGTAGCTGGATTTGTTGCAGGTAGATTTTCGTCAGATCACCGCTGAACGGACTGTTCAGGGTGAAAGCGCCGGCCGGGCCATCCGCCGCTGCCTGGAAGCTGCCGAGGTATTTGCCATCGGTGTAGGAGATGTCACCGTTGAAGCTGCGCAACGCCACTTCCGGCTCGTCGATCAGCGGATAGAGGCGGTGCCACGGGAAGTCCAGCCAGGCGATTTTCGCGTCGGCGCTCAGGCCTTTGCTCCAATCGAGGGTGCCGCTGAGCTTGAGGCTTTGCTTGTCGTTGGCGGTGAGGTCGAGGGCGGCGATCTGCGCGCCCTTGGCGTCGACCTTGCCTTGCAGCAGCAACGCAACCGGGCCTTGTTCGGCGGGCAGCGTGGCGTGGCCGAACAATTGGTAACCGTTTTTCAGGTCGCCGTCGCCGGTGAGTTCCAGTTGATTGAGTTGCAGGGTGTCTGGCAGGTCGGCGGCGGGTTTGAAGCCGTCGGCGGTGATGCGTACCTTGGCCGGCAGGTTGTCCGCCAGTGGTTGCAGCTCGCCGGTCAATTTCCCGTTCAGGTAACCGCTGCTGTCGGCTTTCAGGTTCAGGGTTTTCAGCAGGTCGCCGTCAACCTTCAGCGCCAGTGTCCAGGGCGCGGGGGTTTGCAGGGTCAGTTGACCTTCAACCTTGAGCGGCCAGTTACCGGTGGGTTGCAGCAGGCCGGAGAGGTTCAGGCTCAGGTCATCGCGTTGCAACTTCACCGAGTCGATCTGCAACCCTTGCACGGTCCAGTGCGCCGCCAGTTGCAGGCCTTTGAGCTGCTCGCTGCCGTTGAACAGCAGGCTGCCGATCTGCACATCACCCAGCTCGATGGCCAAGGGTAACTTCAGATCCGGAAGGCTGATCGGCCCACTGCTTGCTTCTTCGGCACCGGGTGGAAATTGCAGGCTGACTTGATCGGCCTTCACCTGCTCAAGGCACAACGCCATGCGGGTCAGGCACAGCGGCGACCAGGCGAAAATCACCTTGCTCAGCTCAACGCGGCTGGTGTCTTGCTGCCACAGCACATGATCGGCGCTCCACTGCCCGCCCAAACGCCCCTGGAAATTCTCGACGGTCAAACCCGGCACGAAGCCCAACGCCCAGCGACTGCCCGTGGCCGTGCCCAGCACCGAGACGATGCTCAGGACCGCCAGCATCAGCAGCGCCAGAATCGCCAGCAGCGTTATTTTCAAACCACGATTCACAGCTCAGGCCCCATGGAAAAGTGCAGCCGAATGCCGCCGTCATCGTCCAGCGCGTGGGCCAGGTCGAGGCGGATCGGCCCCACCGGTGAGACCCAACGCACGCCGATGCCGACACCGGTCTTGAGGTTCGGCAGTTCGAGTGTATTAAAAGAGTTGCCCTGGTCGACGAAGGTCGCGACCCGCCACTTCTCGGCGATGGAATATTGGTATTCGGCGCTGGCCGCGACCATGTAGCGGCCGCCGATGCGGTCGCCCTCGGAGTTCTCCGGGGACAGGCTTTGATAGTCGTAACCGCGCACGCTCTGATCGCCACCGGCGAAAAACCGCAGCGACGGCGGGACGGAACTGAAGCCGTTGGTGGCGCTGCCGCCCACCTGCACCCGGCCGAGAAAGCGATGTTTGTCGAAGACCGTGGTCAAGCCTTTCACCAATGCGGTGCCGTATAGCAAATTGCTGTCTGAACCGAGGCCTTCTTTTGCCACTTTGGACTCGAATTGCAGGCGATAGCCGTTGTGCGGGTCGATGCGGTTGTCGCTTTTCAGGTAGGAATAGCTGACGCCGGGCATCAGCAATGTACTCAAACCCGAGTCGTCACCCAGGGAGTAATCCTCGCGCTGCCATTTCAACGACACCACGCGCTGCCAGCCACTGGGCAATTTGCTGTGCCATTCCGGGCCGATGGTCAGCAGCTTGCTGTGGGTGTCGGTGCCGGCAATGTCTTCGTTCTGGTAACCACCGGCAAAGCGCAGTTTGTCGGTCAGCGGCGGGTCCAGCGGGATGTCGTAGAACAGCCCGACGTTTTGCCGCGGCGCCGACAACTCGGCTTCCCAGCCATAACTGTGCCCCTGCGGATTGACCCAGTGTCGGGTCCAGTTGGCCTTGACCCGGGGACCGACGTCCGTGGAATACCCCAGGCCCAGGCCCATGGTTCGCGGCTTGCGCGTTTCGAGTTTAACGTCCACCGGGATCACGTCGTTCTTGGACGCCGTCGGTGCCGCATCGACGCGTACGCCTTCGAAATAACCACTCGATTGCAGCGCCTGGTTGAGTTCGGCAATGAGTTCGGAGTCGTAAGGGGCGCCTTCCTTGAACGGCACCATGCGTTGCAGCAGGTCTTCGTCGAACGGTGTGTCGCCTTCGAAACTGACTTTGCCCAGGGCATAGCGCGGGCCGCTGTCGTAGATCAGTTCGATATCAGCCACGCCGGCACGCGGGTCCACCGATAATTTCTGACTGGTGAAGTGACCACTGAAAAAACCGAAGCGCGAGGCCTGATTCTGGATCAGGCGCTTGGCGTCTTCGTAATGACCATGATTGAGCACCGCGCCGGTTTTCAGCGACGCGCCTTGGGGCACACGAAAAGATTTGAGGGAAGCCGCCGGGCCGTCGACGCGAATCATGACATTGCGCAGGTGTACGGGCTCGCCGGGGTCGATATTGACCACCAGGCGCGGCGTCTTGCCACCCTTCACATCGCTGTCGATCTGCGGCTGGTAATAACCCAAGGCCTGGGCGGCCTTGCGCGCTTGTTCCTCGGCGCCACGACTGAAGCGCAACAACGCTTCTTCGTCACGATCGCCGAGGTTGCCGATATAGCCCTCTATATTGGCTTTCAGTTCATCGTTGGACGGTTTTATCCGCACATCCAATTCACTTTGCGCCAGCGCCGCGCAGCTGGTGATCAGCATCAACGCGCCACTGGTAATTCGTCCTGGAAATTTCATAGGCGCGGATGCTATCACGAGCTTGGGAGCGTGATAGAGCCTCGCTTGGCGTTAAAGTTCTACGGATTATGCCGTTGCGGTTTGCAGCACCTGCGGATTGGCGTGAAAAAACACGTGTTCGCGAATCGGTCCTACGGCAACCTCGCCGATTTCCTCATAACCTTGACGCTTATAGAACTCCAGATAGCGAGGATTCCCCGTGTCGAGGATCACGCCCTGGGAGGTTTCATCGACTGCGCACCAGTTATGCACCGCTTGCAGCAGTTGTTCGCCGAAGTGTTTGCCCTGGAACTGCGGGTGAATCCCCAACAGCGGCAGCACATGAACCGAATCACTCGGCACGCAGGCCGCGACGGCGGCGTGGTAATCGAGGTAGCGACGGGTGCAGCGAAAACCGGCGCTGAGCACCATGCGCAAACGCCAGGCCCAACTTTCAGTGATACCCAGGCGTCGTTGCGGCGGCGCAATCAGTGCGATGCCGATCAACCGGTCGTTGACCAGCAGGCCGATGGCTGGCAAATCCTGAAGGAAATGCTGTTTGACCAATTCACGCACAGTGGCCCGCACACGATGTTCATAACCGGGACGTTCGGCCTCGAACAGGTAACCGAAGGTCGGTTCGTGCCGGTAGGCGTGGTACAGCAGGGAGCGCGCTTCATGGGCATAGCCGCTGTCGAGCATGTGAATGTCGGCGATTGCGGTCGAGGTTTCAGGCATAACGGTTGATCTCCCCGGTACAGCTCAAATGGCTGTGCTCTTCTTGGTACGAGCCTATCGGTGCTGACACAGTTCCCTACTGATCGATATCAGTATTGGCGCGATCACCAGCAGGCTCCCACAAAGGTATAGACCAGACTGGCACTGGAGGAGTGAGCTTGCTCCGGGCGGCGTTCCGACGATGAGGCCCGCATTGGCGATGAAAGACCTACCGCCGGACACGAATCCCCTCACCCCACACTGGCCCGATTCCTACATGTCAGCTAGCATCGCCCTTTTGCCAGGACTGCCGACCATGAAGATCGTCTCCTTCAACATCAACGGGCTGCGCGCTCGCCCGCATCAGCTGGCGGCGCTGATCGAAAAACACCAGCCAGACGTCATCGGCCTCCAGGAAACCAAGGTTCACGACGACCAGTTCCCGCTGGCTGAGGTTCAGGCGCTGGGCTATCACGTTTATTTTCATGGGCAGAAAGGCCATTACGGCGTCGCCCTGCTCTCGCGCAAAGAACCACTGGCCCTGCACAAAGGCTTCGCCACCGATGAAGAAGACGCTCAGCGCCGCTTCATCTGGGGCACGTTCGCCGACGCCAATGGCGTGCCGGTGACGATCATGAACGGCTATTTCCCACAGGGCGAAAGCCGCGACCACCCGACCAAGTTCCCGGCCAAGCAACGTTTCTACAGCGACCTGCAGCAACTGCTGGAAAGCCAGTTCAGCAACGATCAGCCGGTGGTCGTCATGGGTGACGTGAATATTTCCCCGGAAGACTGCGACATCGGCATCGGGCCGGACAACATGAAACGCTGGCTGAAAACCGGCAAGTGCAGCTTCCTGCCGGAAGAACGCGAGTGGATGGCCCGCCTGAAAAACTGGGGCCTGGTGGACAGTTTCCGTCACCTGAACCCGGACGTGACCGACCGTTTCAGCTGGTTCGACTACCGTAGCCGCGGCTTTGAAGACGAACCCAAGCGCGGGCTGCGCATCGACGTGATCATGGCGTCTCATGGCTTGTTGCCACGAGTCAAGGATGCGGGCGTGGATTACGACCTGCGTGGAATGGAAAAACCCTCCGATCATGCGCCGATCTGGCTTGAATTGAGCTGATTTCCAAAACTAAACACAATTCCCCTGTAGGAGTGAGCCCCCTCGCCACGGCTCGCTCCCACAGTTATAAACAACTGTCATCTTTCGGAAATCTTACTGACTTATTCTCCCCGCACTTTCTTTGGTTTTTTAAGGTGCGGGCATGACGCTGCGCGTTTTGTTTCTATGGATGCTGTGCGCCGGCCTGCCCTTGACGGCAGCGGCCGCTGATTTACCGACACCCGCCAATGGCCCGGTGCTGCGCATTCAGGGCTCCAACACCATCGGTGCGGCATTGGGCCCGGCGTTGGTCGAAGGGCTGTTGCGCGAACAGGGCCTGCTCAAGGTTCACAGCGAAGCACCGGACACCGCGAACGAATTGCGCATCGTCGGCGAAACGCCACAGGGCCGTCGCGTCGTGGTGGAAGTGGCGGCGCATGGTTCCAGCACCGGTTTCACCGCGCTGAAAAATGCCACGGCCGACCTCGCCGCCTCCTCGCGTCCGATCAAGGACAGCGAAGTGGTGGACCTCGAACCCTTGGGCGACTTCAAAAGCCCCGACGCCGAACAAGTCATCGCCATCGATGGCCTCGCCATCATCCTTCACCCGCAGAACCCACTGAACCAGCTCAACACCGAACAACTGGCGCGAATTTTCAGTGGCGAAGCCAGAACCTGGGAAGAACTCGGCGGCAACGGTGGCGCGATTCATTTATATGCGCGGGATGACCAGTCGGGCACTTACGACACGTTCAAGGAATTAGTCCTCAGCCGTCGTGGGAAAACCCTGAACAGCGCCGCGAAACGCTTCGAATCCAGCGAACAATTGTCCGATGCCGTCAGCCTCGACCCGCAAGGTATCGGTTTCATCGGCCTGCCCTACGTGCGCCAGGCCAAAGCCGTGGCAATCGTCGATGGCCAATCCCAGGCGATGCTGCCGCTGAACAGCCTGATCGCCACGGAAGATTATCCGTTGTCGCGCCGACTGTTTTTCTACCTGCCGCCGCATGGGAAAAATCCTTGGGCCGAGGCCTTGGCGGTGTTCGCGCAAAGCAGCAAAGGCCAGGCGATTGTCGCGGCCAACGGTTTTATCGCCCAGACGGTCCAGGCCATCACGGTCATACCGAATGCGTTGATGCCCGAGGGCTATCAGGCACTCAGTCGTCATGCGCAGCGGCTGTCGGTGAATTTCCGTTTTGAAGAAGGCAGCGCGACGCTCGACAACAAGGCGCAGCAGGACCTGACGCGGGTGCTCGACTATATAAAGCAGCATGGCAAAACCAATCGTGACGTCACGCTGGTCGGGTTTGGCGATGCCAAGAGCGACCCGGCCCGCGCCGATCTGCTGTCGAAGCTGAGGGCGATGGCGGTGCGGCGGGAACTGGTGAAAAGCGGCGTGGTGTTTCGCGAGATTCGTGGCTTTGGCGCGGAAATGCCGGTAGCGGCGAACAGTGCGGATGAGGGGCGGATCAAGAATCGGCGGGTTGAGGTTTGGGTGTATTGAGTCAAATGTCGATGCGGTGGATCGGCTGACGCTATCGCGAGCAAGCTCGGCTCCCACAGGGATCACGCTGTACCTGTAGGACCCGGGCTTGGCCGCGATGAACGATAACGCGGTCTGACTTACTGCCCGCTACGCATCATCTCTTTCGGCACATACTTGCCGATCTCGAATTTGCCGATCGCTGCGCGGTGCACCTCGTCCGGGCCGTCGGCCAGGCGCAGGGTGCGCTGCATGGCATACATGTAGGCCAGCGGGAAATCGTTGGAAACCCCTGCCCCACCGTGGATCTGGATCGCCCGGTCGATAACGCGCAGAGCCACGTTCGGCGCGACTACCTTGATCTGCGCGATTTCGCTCTTCGCCACTTTGTTGCCCACGGTGTCCATCATGTACGCCGCTTTCAACGTCAGCAGGCGGGCCATGTCGATTTCCATCCGCGAGTCGGCGATCTTGTCGATGTTGCCGCCCAGACGTGCCAACGGCTTGCCGAACGCGGTACGGCTGACCGAACGTTTGCACATCAATTCCAGCGCCCGCTCCGCCATGCCGATCGAACGCATGCAGTGGTGAATCCGGCCTGGGCCAAGACGACCCTGAGCGATTTCGAAGCCGCGTCCTTCGCCCAGCAGGACGTTTTCGTACGGCACGCGGACGTTTTCGAACAGCACTTCGGCGTGGCCGTGCGGCGCGTCGTCATAACCGAACACCGGCAACGGACGCACGATCTTCACGCCCGGGGTATCCACCGGCACCAGAATCATCGAGTGCTGGGCGTGGCGCGGCGCATCCGGGTCGCTCAGGCCCATGAAAATCAGAATCTTGCAGCGTGGATCGCAGGCGCCTGAGGTCCACCATTTTTTGCCGTTGATGACCCATTGATCGCCATCACGCACGGCCCGTGCGGCCATGTTGGTGGCGTCCGAAGAGGCTACGTCCGGCTCGGTCATGGCGAATGCCGAGCGGATCTCGCCGCGCAACAGCGGTTCGAGCCAGCGTTGTTTCTGTTCTTCGTTGGCGTAGCGCACCAGCACTTCCATGTTGCCGGTATCTGGCGCGGAGCAGTTGAACGGCTCCGGGCCCAGCAGCGAGCGGCCCATGATTTCGGCCAGCGGCGCGTATTCGAGGTTGGTCAGGCCGGCGCCGAGTTCAGACTCAGGCAGAAACAAATTCCACAGGCCTTCGGCCTTGGCCTTGAGTTTGAGTTCTTCCATGATCGCGGTCGGCTGCCAGCGATCGCCTTCGGCAACCTGGCGCTCGAACACCGCTTCGGCGGGATAAACGTAAGTGTCCATGAACGCAGTCACGCGCTCACGCAGTTCCTGGACCTTGGGCGAATAAGCGAAATCCATGAGCATTTACCTTCTTGGGCAGAGGTTGTTTTTGGTCATGTATCGATGCTAGAACAGCGCTGATAATTTACCTAGCCTATTCTCGGCGTGTATTAACATTCATCACCGATATATGATCGGGTGATTGAGAACCAACAATAAGAGTGCAGCGCAATGAATCTGAGCAAGGTCGACCTCAACCTTTTCATCGTCTTCGACGCGATCTACACCGAAGCCAACCTGACCCGTGCCGGGCAGATTGTCGGCATTACCCAGCCAGCGGTCTCGAACGCTCTGGCTCGCCTGCGCGAGACGTTCAACGATCCGTTGTTTGTGCGCACCGCCCAAGGCATGGTGCCGACGCCCATGGCCCAGAACATCATCGGACCGGTGCGTAACGCCCTCTCCCTGCTGCGGGTGTCAGTGCAGGAAAGCCGCATTTTCAACCCGCTGCAAGCGGTCAAAACCTACCGCATCAGCATGACTGACCTCACCGAAGCCGTGATCCTGCCGCCGCTGTTCCAGCGCCTGCGACGCCTCGCGCCGACGGTGATCATCGAAAGTTTCCTGTCCAAACGCCGCGAAACCACCAAGGAACTGGCGGCTGGCCGTCTCGATTTCGCCGTGGATGCGCCGCTCAATACCGATCCGCAGGTGCGCCACGTCAAGTTGATGGAAGACCGTTACGTGTGTGCCATGCGCAAGGGCCATCCGCTGGCGGGCAAAGAGAAATTTACCCTCGATGATTACCTGTCGCTGACCCATATCCATATTTCCAGCCGCCGCAGCGGTCTGGGCCATGTCGACCTGGCACTGGGGAAAATGGGTATTCAGCGCAAGATCGCCCTGCGTTCCCAGCATTACCTGATGGCCTCGCAAGTGCTGCAGCAGACCGACATGGTCATGACCGTGCCGGAGCGCTTTGCCCGTCGCAATGATTTGCACGCCTTCAGCCTGCCGGTCAACGACGTGCCGCCGGTGGAAACTCACCTTTACTGGCACGAAAGCACCGACCAGGACCCGGCGAACCGCTGGATGCGCGAGCAGATGATCGAGTTGTGCCAGCAGGTGACTGCGCATGAGAAGAAGCTTGAAAAGGTGTAGGACTTGATACCGAGGTGCTCGCGAAGGGGCCAGTAACGACACAGAAGACCCCAGCCCCTTGACGTAAACGTCAACCTGCCATTAGCTTAGCGCCATGACCTTTTTCGAGCGCTTCCATGAGCAGCCAGACCTATAGCATTTCCGATCTCGCCCGCGAGCTCGACATCACGACGCGGGCCATCCGCTTTTATGAAGAGCAAGGCCTGCTCAGCCCCGAGCGTCGCGGCCAGGAACGTATCTACTCGCCCCGCGACAAAGTCAGCCTGAAGCTGATCCTTCGCGGCAAGCGCATCGGCTTTTCCCTGGCCGAGTGCCGCGAGCTGATCGAGCTGTATGACCCCACCGGCGGCAATCAAAAACAACTGCAAACCATGTTGAGCAAGATCGCCGAGCGTCGCGAACAGCTGGAACAGCAGATGCTCGACATCGAGCAGATGAAGCTTGAACTGGATACCGCGCAGGAACGCTGCACTCAGGCGCTGGAACAGACAATCCAGAACCAGAAGGTCATTCAATAGGGCAACACACTCCTACAGGGTTTTTTGAACATTCAGACAATCAGCACAGGTCGATTCCCATGTCTCTACCCACCCACGTACGCATGGTCGAAGTCGGCCCCCGCGACGGTCTGCAAAACGAAGCCCAGCCGATCAGCGTTGCCGACAAGGTTCAACTGGTCGACGCCCTGACCGCCGCCGGCCTCGGCTATATAGAAGTCGGCAGTTTCGTCTCGCCCAAGTGGGTGCCGCAAATGGCCGGTTCCGCTGAGGTCTTCGCGCAAATCCAGCGCAAACCCGGCGTGACCTATGGCGCACTCGCCCCCAACCTGCGAGGGTTTGAAGATGCGATGGCCGCCGGAGTCAAGGAAGTCGCGGTGTTTGCCGCCGCGTCTGAAGCCTTTTCCCAACGCAACATCAATTGCTCGATCAGCGAAAGCCTGGAGCGTTTCGTGCCGATCATGGACGCCGCCAAACAACACGGCGTGAGCGTTCGCGGTTATGTGTCCTGTGTGCTGGGTTGCCCTTACGAAGGTAACGTCGCCCCCGAGCAAGTCGCCCGGGTGGCGCGCGAGCTCTATGCCATGGGCTGTTACGAAGTGTCGCTGGGCGACACGATCGGCACCGGCACCGCTGGCGCCACGCGCAAGATGTTCGAGGTGGTCGCGGCCGACGTGCCCCGTGAAAAACTCGCCGGACACTTCCACGACACCTACGGCCAGGCCATGGCCAACATCTACGCCAGCCTGCTGGAAGGGATCTCGGTGTTCGACAGCTCCATCGCCGGCCTCGGCGGCTGCCCGTACGCCAAGGGCGCCAGCGGTAACGTTGCCACTGAAGACGTGGTTTACCTGCTCAATGGCTTGGGCATCGAGACCGGTATCGACCTGGATGCATTGATCCTCGCCGGCCAACAGATTTGCACGGTGCTGGGGCGTCCAACCGGTTCGCGCGTGGCCAAGGCTCGCAGCGCACAGTGAGTGTGTCGGGGTGTTACCGCACGGTCGCCAAGGTGGGCGCGAGCGAGTAACACGGAAACAGATTCCAGGGTTTTCCCTGATGCGAAAAACCCTACAAAATCACAAAGCATTGATTTTAAAGGATTTTTAAAAGTTGGCACGGCTTCTGCTATCTCTACTGCATAACAAGAACAAAAAAAGCAGCAAGCCCTAATAAAAATAAGACGTAACGACTCTGACATAACAAAAACAACACGGCAGAGACGCAGCTAACAGATTTTTTTGGAGAGGATGTGCTTTTCAGGGTGCTTTTCGGAGTCACCCGCAACCGGGCAGAGAACAATAAAACTACCTTCAGGTAGCTCCCGAACTGGTTGGATCGCTCAGCGAAAAAGTAGATCAGCGCTCAAAAAAATACGTTTGCTCTTGATCCCGGATGGGGATCGACAAAAACAGCGGTAAAGGGTCACGGTCACCAAAAACAAAAACAGACCGCCCCTCAATAATAAAAAAGAGCACGCGCAACGACAAAATTAAAGGGGAGCTTCGGCTCCCCTTTGTGCTGTCTGGCATTCAGGTTTTCCTCGATTAGAAATGTGGGAGCGAGCCTGCTCGCGAAGGCGGCGTGTCAGTCAACGCATGTATTGACTGAACTACCGCTTTCGCGAGCAGGCTCGCTCCCACAGTGGTTTGTGGTCAGTCTTGGTTACCGCGCAGTTCTTCGATACTGATCTCGCGCATCCGGAATTTCTGGATCTTGCCGGTCACGGTCATCGGAAATTCCTCCACAAACTTGAAGTAACGCGGCGTCTTGAAGTGCGCAATGCGCTCTTTGCACCAGGCTTGCAGTTCTTGCTCGGTGGCGCTGTGGCCCGGGTGGAACTTGATCCAGGCAACAATCTCTTCGCCATAGCGCGAGCACGGAATGCCGATCACCTGCACGTCCGCCACCGCCGGGTGGGTAAAGAAAAACTCTTCCAGCTCCCGTGGGTAAACGTTCTCGCCGCCACGGATGATCATGTCCTTGTTGCGTCCGGCAATGCACACGTAGCCTTCGTCGTTCATGCTCGCCAGGTCGCCGGTGTGCATCCAGCCGGCCTGATCGATGGCTTCTGCGGTGCCTTGCGGGTTGTTCCAGTAGCCGAGCATCACGCTGTAGCCACGGGTACACAGTTCGCCAATGGTGCCGCGCGGCACGAGATTACCGGCCTCGTCGATGATTTTGCTTTCCAGCTGCGGCTGGGTGCGGCCGACGGTGGTCACGCGTAATTCCAATTCGTCTGACGGTCCGGTCTGCAAAGACACGGGGCTGGTTTCCGTCATGCCATAGGCAATCTGCACTTCGTTCATGTGCATTTCATTGATGACCCGGCGCATCACTTCGATCGGGCATGTGGCACCGGCCATGATCCCGGTACGCAGGCTCGACAGATCAAATTCGGCACGTTTGGGTTGATCGAGCATGGCGATGAACATCGTTGGTACGCCATACAGCGCCGTGGCTTTTTCTTCAGCGACAGTGGTCAGGGTCAGCAAGGGATCGAAGGCATCGTTCGGGTAAATCATGGTGCTGCCGTGGGTGATGCAGCCCAGGTTACCCATGACCATGCCGAAGCAGTGATACAGCGGCACCGGAATCACCAGGCGATCGTTAGCAGTCAAGCCAAGGCTTTCGCCGACCATGTAACCGTTATTGAGAATGTTGTAGTGACTGAGGGTCGCGCCTTTCGGGAACCCGGTGGTGCCGGAGGTGTACTGGATGTTCACCGGCTGATCGAAATGCAGGCTGTCTTGGCGTTCGCGCAGCTGTTCAATCGAAACGCTGGCGGCCAGATCAGCCAATTGCGACCACGGCAGAAAACCTGACGGTGGCTGCGCATCCAGGCTGATGACGCCGCGCAGATCAGGCAGGCGTTCACTGTGTAACTGTCCGATGGATTGCTCGGCCAGCTCGGGAACCAGGCCTTGCAGCATCGCGTGATAGTTGGAAGTTTTGAAGGCGCCGGCGCAGACCAGCCATTGGCAACCGGATTGCTTCAACACGTATTCGAGTTCGGAACTGCGGTACGCCGGGTTGATGTTGACCAGAATTACGCCGATTTTCGCGCTGGCAAACTGGCTGATGCACCACTGCGCGCAGTTCGGCGCCCAGATGCCGAGACGATCACCGGCCTGCAAGCCCAGCGCGAGCAACGCTCTGGCATGCAGGTCAACGACCTCGGCCAGTTGCTGCCAGGTGTAGCGCAGCTGTTGATGGCGCACGACCAGCGCCTCCCCGGTCGCATGCTGCGCGACGGTGTGATCGAACGCCTGGCCGATGGTCATCGCCAGCAAGGCTTTGTCCTGGGAACCACGGGTATAGCTGCGCTGCGGGCTTGCACTGGGTTGATCCATGACGACCCCTATTGTCTTTATTTAGTGGGTTGGCGACGGTCACCTGTGGGAGCGAGCCTGCTCGCGAAGAGTTCGGCACATTCAACAATGATGTCGACTGATCCGACGCTTTCGCGAGCAGGCTCGTTCCCACAGGGTGTCCGCGTTCTATCTTGAACTGGCTCTACTCTCGCTCAAGTTGACGTTAACGTAAAGGGTGATTGACAGCCATTCGTCACAGGCTTACGTTAACGTAAAGGTGAGAGCCGAATCACTGCCCTCCCCACCCTACAAAAAAGCCAAAAGGTGCCCCATGAGCTACCCATCCCTGAATTTTGCCCTCGGTGAAACCATCGACATGCTGCGCGATCAGGTTCAGTCCTTCGTCGCCAAAGAGATCGCCCCGCGCGCCGCTCAGATCGACATCGACAACCTGTTCCCCGCTGACCTGTGGCGCAAATTCGGCGACATGGGCCTGCTCGGCGTGACCGTTCCGGAAGAGTACGGCGGCGCTGGCCTGGGTTACCTGGCCCACGTGGTGATCATGGAAGAAATCAGCCGCGGCTCGGCGTCGGTTGCCCTGTCCTACGGCGCCCACTCCAACCTCTGCGTCAACCAGATCAACCGCAACGGCAACCACGAGCAAAAATCCAAGTACCTGCCGAAGCTGATCAGCGGCGAACACATCGGCGCCCTGGCCATGAGCGAACCGAATGCCGGTTCCGACGTGGTCTCGATGAAACTGCGCGCCGACAAACGCGGCGACAAGTACGTGCTCAACGGCAGCAAGACCTGGATCACCAACGGGCCTGATGCCAACACCTACGTGATCTACGCCAAGACCGACCTGGAAAAAGGTCCGCACGGCATCACTGCGTTCATCGTCGAACGCGACTGGAAAGGTTTCAGCCGCAGCAACAAGTTCGACAAGCTCGGCATGCGCGGCTCCAACACCTGCGAGCTGTTCTTCGATGACGTTGAAGTGCCGGAAGAAAACATCCTCGGCGTGCTCAATGGCGGCGTGAAAGTGCTGATGAGCGGCCTCGACTACGAGCGCGTCGTCCTTTCGGGTGGCCCGACCGGGATCATGCAGGCGTGCATGGACCTGATTGTTCCGTACATCCACGACCGCAAGCAGTTCGGCCAAAGCATCGGCGAATTCCAGCTGATCCAGGGCAAAGTCGCCGACATGTACACCCAGCTCAACGCCAGCCGCGCTTACCTCTACGCGGTGGCCCAGGCCTGCGAACGTGGCGAAACCACGCGCAAGGACGCTGCCGGCGTGATCCTCTACAGCGCCGAACGCGCCACGCAAATGGCCCTCGACGCGATCCAGATTCTCGGTGGCAACGGCTACATCAACGAATTCCCGGCCGGTCGTCTGCTGCGTGACGCCAAGCTGTACGAAATCGGCGCCGGCACCAGTGAGATCCGTCGCATGCTGATCGGTCGCGAACTGTTCAACGAAACCCGCTAAACGGAGTTGTCCATGGCTATCCTGCATACCCAGCTCAACCCCCGTTCGGCGGAGTTCGCCGCCAACAGCGCGGCGATGCTCAAACAGGTCGACGCCCTGCACACCCTGCTCGCCCAAGTGCAGCTCGGTGGTGGCCCGAAGGCCCAAGAACGCCACACCTCGCGGGGCAAATTGCTGCCCCGCGAGCGCATCAATCGCTTGCTCGATCCGGGCTCGCCGTTCCTTGAGATCAGCCAACTGGCGGCCTACGAGGTGTACGGTGAAGACGTTCCAGCCGCGGGCGTGATTGCCGGGATCGGCCGCGTGGAAGGCGTCGAGTGCATGATCGTCGCCAACGATGCCACGGTGAAAGGCGGTTCGTACTACCCGCTGACCGTGAAAAAACACCTGCGCGCCCAGACCATCGCCCAGCAGAATCGCCTGCCGTGCATCTATCTGGTGGACTCCGGCGGCGCCAACCTGCCGCGTCAGGATGAAGTGTTCCCGGACCGCGAGCACTTCGGGCGGATCTTCTTCAACCAGGCCAACATGAGCGCCATGGGCATTCCGCAGATTGCCGTGGTGATGGGCTCGTGCACCGCCGGCGGTGCTTATGTACCCGCGATGGCGGACGAAGCGATCATGGTGCGCCAGCAAGCGACGATTTTCCTCGCCGGCCCGCCGCTGGTGAAAGCGGCGACCGGTGAAGTGGTCAGCGCCGAAGACCTCGGCGGGGCCGATGTGCACTGCAAGATTTCCGGAGTCGCCGACCATTACGCCGAAAGCGATGAACACGCCTTGGCCATTGCCCGACGCAGCGTTGCCAACCTCAACTGGCGCAAGCTCGGTGAGCTGCAACAACGCGCCCCGATTGCCCCGCTCTACGCCAGCGACGAGCTATATGGCGTAGTCTCGGCGGACGCCAAGCAGCCGTTCGATGTGCGCGAAGTGATCGCGCGTCTGGTCGACGGTTCGGTGTTCGATGAATTCAAGGCACTGTTCGGGACCACACTGGTGTGCGGTTTTGCCCACCTGCACGGTTACCCGATCGCGATCCTCGCCAACAACGGCATCCTGTTCGCCGAAGCCGCGCAGAAAGGCGCGCACTTTATCGAACTGGCCTGTCAGCGCGGCATCCCGTTGCTGTTCCTGCAAAACATCACCGGCTTCATGGTCGGCCAGAAGTACGAGGCCGGCGGCATCGCCAAGCATGGCGCGAAACTGGTGACCGCCGTGGCGTGCGCCAAGGTGCCGAAATTCACCGTGATCATCGGCGGCAGCTTTGGTGCAGGTAACTACGGCATGTGCGGTCGGGCCTATGACCCGCGCTTCCTGTGGATGTGGCCGAACGCACGCATCGGCGTGATGGGCGCCGAGCAAGCCGCGGGCGTGTTGGTGCAGGTCAAACGCGAGCAGGCCGAGCGCAGTGGCCAAGGCTTCAGCGCCGAGCAGGAAGCCGAGATCAAGCAACCGATCCTCGATCAATACGAAGAACAGGGTCACCCCTACTACTCCAGCGCACGGCTGTGGGACGACGGCGTCATCGACCCCGCTCAGACCCGTGATGTGCTGGCCCTGGCCTTGTCCGCGTCGTTGAACGCGCCTATCGAACCGAGCCGCTTCGGCGTGTTCCGGATGTGATCGGGAGAAAACCATGAGCGACTTCAAGACCCTCGAACTGCTGACCGACCCACGGGGTTTCGCCACCCTGTGGCTCAGCCGTGAAGAAAAGAACAACGCATTCAATGCTGAAATGATCCGCGAACTGATCCTCGCGTTGGACACCGTTTCCAGCGACGCCAGCCTGCGCTTTTTGCTGGTGCGTGGACGCGGCAAGCATTTCAGCGCCGGCGCGGACCTGGCGTGGATGCAGCAATCGGCCGAGCTCGATTACCACACCAACCTCGACGACGCCCGGGAACTGGCGGAGTTGATGTACAACCTCGCCAAACTGAAAATCCCGACCCTGGCCGTGGTGCAAGGCGCCGCGTTCGGCGGTGCGCTGGGCCTGATCAGTTGCTGCGACATGGCGATTGGCACCGACGACGCGCAGTTCTGCCTGTCGGAAGTGCGCATCGGCCTGGCGCCAGCGGTGATCAGCCCGTTCGTGGTGCAAGCCATCGGCGAGCGCGCGGCCCGCCGTTATGCGCTGACCGCTGAACGCTTCGGCGGGCAACGGGCGCGGGAAATCGGTTTGTTGTCGGAAAGCTATCCGGCTACCGAGCTTGAGCAAAAAGTCGAACAGTGGATCGACAACCTGCTGCTCAACAGCCCCGCCGCCATGCGCACCAGCAAAGACTTGTTGCGTGAAGTCGGGCACGGCGCGCTGACCCCGGCCCTGCGCCGTTACACCGAAAATGCCATCGCCCGCATCCGCGTCAGCCCTGAAGGTCAGGAAGGCCTGCGTGCCTTTTTGCAAAAGCGTCCGCCGAGCTGGCAAGCCCCCACCACCAAGGAGCCGCGTTGATGAGCGCACCTGTTCTCACCACCTTGCTGGTGGCCAACCGTGGCGAAATCGCCTGCCGGGTCATGCGCACCGCCAAGGCCCTGGGCCTGACCACCGTGGCCGTGCACAGCGCCACTGACCGTGAAGCGCGACACAGCCGTGAAGCGGATATCCGCGTCGACCTCGGCGGCAGCAAAGCCGCCGACAGTTACCTGCAAATCGACAAGCTGATTGCGGCAGCCAAGGCCAGCGGCGCTCAGGCGATCCATCCGGGTTACGGCTTTTTGTCGGAGAACGCCGGGTTTGCCCGTGCGATTGAAGACGCCGGCCTGATCTTCCTCGGCCCACCCGCCTCGGCCATCGACGCCATGGGCAGCAAATCCGCCGCCAAAGCGCTGATGGAAACTGCCGGCGTGCCATTGGTACCGGGTTATCACGGCGAAGCGCAGGACTTCGACACCTTCCGCGACGCGTGTGAGCGCATCGGTTATCCGGTGCTGCTCAAGGCCACCGCCGGCGGTGGTGGCAAGGGCATGAAAGTGGTCGAGGACGTCAGCCAGTTGGCGGAAGCCCTGGCCTCGGCGCAGCGTGAAGCAAAATCCTCCTTCGGCGACTCACGGATGCTGGTGGAGAAGTACCTGCTCAAACCGCGCCATGTGGAAATACAGGTTTTCGCCGACCAGCATGGCAACTGCCTGTACTTGAATGAGCGCGACTGCTCGATCCAGCGTCGCCACCAGAAAGTCGTCGAAGAAGCACCTGCGCCAGGCTTAAGCCCAGAGCTGCGTCGCGCCATGGGCGAAGCGGCCGTGCGTTCGGCGCAAGCCATTGGTTATGTCGGCGCCGGCACCGTGGAGTTTTTGCTGGATTCGCGCGGCGAGTTTTTCTTCATGGAAATGAACACGCGACTGCAGGTAGAGCACCCGGTCACCGAAGCCATCACCGGCCTCGACCTGGTGGCCTGGCAAATTCGCGTGGCCCGTGGTGAAGCGTTGCCGATGACCCAGGACGAAGTGCCGCTGATCGGTCACGCGATTGAAGTGCGGCTATACGCCGAGGACCCGGCCAATGATTTCCTGCCGGCCACCGGGCGTCTGGAACTGTACCGTGAATCGGCCGAAGGCCCGGGACGTCGGGTCGACAGCGGTGTTGAAGAAGGCGATGAGATTTCGCCGTTCTACGACCCAATGCTCGGCAAGCTGATTGCCTGGGGTGAGGATCGCGAACAGGCGCGGTTGCGCCTGTTGAGCATGCTTGATGAGTTTGCGATTGGCGGACTCAAGACCAACATCAACTTCCTGCGCCGGATCATCGCGCACCCGGCGTTTGCCGCGGCAGAACTGGACACCGGGTTTATCCCGCGCTTCCAGGAGCAATTGTTGCCCGCGCCGTCGGACCTCAGCGATGCATTCTGGCAAGCGGCCGCCCAAGCGGTTGCTCAGAGCAAGGTCGCTTCACCGCGTGCAGATGACGTCAGTTCGCCATGGGCCATCAGCAATGGTTTCCGGGCTGGATTGCCGAAAGAAATCACTTTGCACTTGAGCTGCGAAGGCCAGGATCGCGCGTTGACCCTGGGCGATGTCTGCACGGCTCAGCTTAAAGGCGAGCAATTGCTGACCGAGCTCCACGGCGTACGCCGCCAGCACCGGGCGATCCGCCGTGGTGACTCGGTTTATCTGCAATGGGAAGGTGAACTGCGCCGCATCGAATCCTACGACCCGATCAGCGCCGTCGAGGCCAGCCACAGCCATCAGGGTGGGCTCACCGCCCCAATGAACGGCAGCATCGTGCGTGTGCTGGTGGAGGCCGGGCAAACGGTCGAAGCCGGGGCGCAATTGGTGGTGCTGGAGGCGATGAAAATGGAGCACAGCATTCGTGCGCCCCACGCGGGTGTGATCAAGGCCTTGTATTGCCAGGAAGGCGAGATGGTCAGCGAAGGCAGTGCATTGGTCGAACTGGAAGAAGCGTGAAATGAAGATCGGTCCTACGTTCTACGAGGACCGATCTGATTAGAATTTGGCCGTTGCCTGAACCACTACACCGAGAATTCGACATTCATCGGTGTAAAGGGCCTTCGGATACGTCGGATTGAGCGGGACCAGGTAACGCTGCCCGCCCTCTTCGATCAGCTTGCGAAACGTCGCCTCGGTGCTGTCCGACCACTGCGCGATCACCAGCTTTCCGGGCTCGGGCACGATGGCCGGATCCACCAGGATCATCATGCCCTCGGCGATGCTCACGCCCGTGGGCGCCGTCATCGCATCGCCCACGACCACCAGCCAGAACGCCGCGCCCTGGGCATGGTAATCCGTCAGTTCGAAGCGCGGCTTGCCGTAGACGGCCAGCTCACCGTCACGCACCTGCATCGGCTCGCGCCATTCACTGACCGGGTAACGGAAGTACGGGTTGTACTTGTGCGTAAGGCAAGGCTCGTCGTCCTGCAAGACCTCGCGAATCACCATCGCCACTTCCAGAAAATCCATCCCGAGCGCGCGCAAGACACGATTCATGTCTTGAATGCTCGGCTGACGGCGTTTATTCAGCCAGTGACCCACGCCACCCTGGGACATCTCCAGGCGGTCGGCGAGTACTTCTTGAGTGACTTTGAGGTCACTCATCTTGGCTTTGACCAACTCAATCCATTTATCCATGTGCGGCACGATACGTGGGGTACTCCGACCAACAAAACACAACTTGTAGTATTTAAATTCCAGTCACAAATACAGTTCGTACTAGGATGGATTCACGGATCTGAATCTATCACGGAGCTTGCCATCGTCATGACGTTACCCAGCAATGACCTGCCAGATATGCAAATCGATACCACGCTGACCTCGCCCAAAGGCAATGCCGCCGCACAGCGAGCGCTGGATTATTACTTGAAACCAACTGTGTCCGAACCCGCTGCAACGGAGCGGTTCTTCGATGTGAACCCGGGTATCAGCGCAGAAGAAGCGCTGGTTCATGCCTCGGATTTGTTGCGATGCGCCGCGGCGACTGCACATGAATCGGCCAGCAACCTGAACGGTCCGAGCCGCGACCTGGCCTATTCGACGGTGCACATGATCGACATGGCCAAGGCGATGATCGATCGGTCTTTGCAAGAGCATCGGAACGCATGAAACGGGCGAGCGTTTTGGGAGGACAGGAAAGAGTTTTCCTATCGAACAGATAAAATCATTTGACTTGCAAACGAGAATGATTATTATTGCATGCAGCTGGTCGCGAGATCAGTCGATTGTCCAAGTGACCTTAGGTCGGTCTCCTGGACTATCTCCTCATCAGGCTAATCACGGTTTTTAACCCGGCTTTTTGCCGGGTTTTTTTTTGCCAGTTATTCTGGCTTTTACCTTCAGGCTAATGAAGTCTTTGGGTGCTGCAAATTCGATGGCGCGGATAATATCAAAAGAATATCGATTGGCAAGAGAAGCCCGGCATCATTGGGCCAAACGAATGTAAAAATAGCACTTGAGAATCAATCGCACAGTCACTAAGCTGCGTCGGCGTCATGGAGGACGCCCCCTCTGCACCCCGCAATTTCCCTCGGTTTCCCCCCTGCCTTGCGTGTAAAGTAGCCGCCATAAAATCATATTCAGGAACCGACTATGACCGTGGCCAAATCTTCCTTCGACATCAGTGCAAACTTCGACAGCGGCAACATTGAAGTGCTGGACATCAGCAACCCGCTTCAAGCGCTGCTGGCCATCAAGCCCGACACTCGCAGCCCACACTTTCAATGGTTCCACTTCAAGGCCAGCGGTCTGCACGTGGGTCAGGAGCATTGGTTCCGTCTGAACAACGCCAGCAAGTCCTCGTACAACAAAGCCTGGGATGGTTACCAGGCTGTTGCGTCGTACGACCACGTCAACTGGTTCCGCGTACCGACCATTTTCGAAGGCGACTGCCTGCGCTTCAGCCTCGAAGCTACCGCCACCCACGCCTGGTTCGCCTATTTCGAACCTTACAGCCGTGGTCGTCATGACTGGCTGATCGAGCAGGCACTGACCAAGGCCGGCACCGAGCTACTGGCCACCGGCAAGAGTGTTGAAGGACGTGACATTCAATTGCTGCGCAAAGGCACCGGTGCCGAAGGCCGACGCAAGGTCTGGATGATCGCGCAGCAACACCCTGGCGAACACATGGCCGAATGGTTCATGGAAGGCGTAATCGAGCGCCTGGAAAAACACGACGACCCGGTGATGAACAAACTGCTGGCCAGCGCCGACCTGTACCTGATACCGAACATGAACCCGGACGGCGCCTTCCACGGTCACCTGCGCACCAACGCCATGGGCCAGGACCTGAACCGTGCCTGGCAGAGCGCCAGTCAGGAGATCAGCCCGGAAGTGCTGTTCGCGCAACAGCAGATGGAAAAATATGGCGTCGACCTGTTCCTCGACATCCATGGCGATGAAGAAATCCCATACGTGTTCACCGCTGGTTGCGAAGGCAACCCGGGCTTTACGCCGCGCATCGAAAAACTCGAAGAGCATTTCCGCAGCCATCTGAAACACCTGACCAAGGATTTCCAGACCAAGCACGGCTACACCCGCGACGAGCCGGGGAAAGCCAACATGACCCTGGCCTGCAACAGCGTCGGTCAGAAATTCGACTGCCTGTCATTGACCCTGGAGATGCCGTTCAAGGACAACGACGATGCTCCGAACGCGCTGACAGGCTGGTCCGGCAAGCGCTCCAAGCAATTGGGCAAAGACGTGCTGACCACCGTCGCCGACATGATCGATACTTTGCGCTGATTACTCGGTTCATGTAGCCGTTGGCGCTGACTGCGCCAGCGGCTACAACAGATCAGCCGCGATCCTTGCCCCGCAACATGCTGTCCAGCACATCATCGCGTCGCACCCAACCGTGAAACAACGCTGCCGCCAAATGCAGCAGCACGGTCAAAAACAGCAGATACGCCAGATACCCATGCGCCTTGCGCAAAAACGCAAACACCTGCGCATTGGCCGGCAGGATCGATGGCAACTGGAACGAGTTGCTGAGCATCACCGGATCACCCGCCGCCGAAATCATTGCCCAGCCGAGCAACGGCAAGACGAACATCAAGGCGTACAGCAAGACGTGCGAGGCCTTGGCCGCCAGCGCCTGCCAGCTCGGCAAGTCTGCCGGCAACGGCGGTTGTTGCGTGGAGAAACGCACGAACAAACGCACGATCACCAGCAGCAGAATCGCAATGCCCAACGGCTTGTGCAGATGGATCAGCCACTCATGGCGCTCGGACACCGAGGCCACCATCCCCGCGCCGATAAACAGCATCGCAATGATCATCAGCGCCATCAGCCAATGCAGCAGCCGCGCCAACGGCGCGAAATGGTTCGGTTGGGCGCTCATTGTTGAGCCTCCTGTTTAGCGGCGGGCAACTGACTGACTTCACTGGTGCGGCGCAAGTAGGAACTGGCGTAACCGGCTGAACGAGCCGCGAGCAACGGGTCGTCGGAACCTTCGATGCCGTTGGGTAATACGAGCGGATCGTAGTTGATGTCGCGGCACTCTCCATTGAGTTGCGGCTGGGTGCGTTCAAGGACCAGGGTGCCGGCGTTCAGCACTTTGCGACCGTCGGGCCAGGCCTTGCTGGCGTCGTTGACCGGATCCCCCGCGTTGGCCAGCGTCATCATCAACTGCCAACGCAACGGTCCGGCCGACAAGCGCTGAACCAGATCCTTCTCCAGAAAATCACTGCCCTCGGGCGCTGTGGCTCCCGCCGCGTCCTGTGCCACCGGCACCATGTTCCAACGCACCGCCTGGCGTTGACCGGCCGCATTCACCAGGTAGAACGCGTTGACGCTGTTGTACGTCTCGGTCGCATAACTGGCCGACGGCTTGGCGGTTTTGATCCAGGCCAGGAACGGCGCCGTTTCCGGATGAGAACCGAAAAATGCCGGAACTGCCGCAGGGTCAGGTTTACCGGTGGCAGGAAGCGGCGACTGGGCTTGCTGCAATTGATAGAACGCTTCTGGCGTGCCCACGGGGAACACCGGCATGCTGTTCATCCCGGTACGCCACTGCTGGCCGTTGGCCTGGGTGAAGCGCAACGCCATGCTACGAATCGGTACGGCACTGTCCGGCGCGTAAGGATTGCCCGCGGGCAACGCAAAACGTCCAACCACCGGGGTCTGGGCTTCGCTGAACACTTGGGCACTGGAATAGGTGCGTGCTTGGGCCGTGCTTTCGAAATGGCCGATCACGCACACGCCCTTGGCGTGATTGCGCCGGAAACCCGGGTGCACGCCGTTGTTGGTTTCCAGCACATTGATCAGTTTGTTCGGCGTTAGTCGTTGTGGGTCAAAGGTGCCGTTGACGTAGGCAAAGGCCCCGGCCAGCGCGGCGACCACCACGGCAATGCCGGCCAGGCGTAACGTCAGGCTTGCGCCACTCAGCGGTGGCCGGGTGGGCCCGGTTGGCGGTGTTGAGCGATCAACCATGAAAGACTCCAGGGCCATCGGCCACAGGGGGAAGGAGCTATGAGACGAACGTCACGTAGGATTATTCCCCCTGAACTGTAGTTTCTTTCATCGCACCGCGAGCGACGAATGCTCAACCCCCCATCACACGGGGTTGAAACACGCCTCACGTTTATCGAGAAAAGCCTGCATGCCTTCTTTTTGCCCGGGGGTTGCAAACAACCCATGGAACGCCCTTCTCTCGTACAACAGGCCTTCGCGTAATCCGTGCTCCAGCGCACGATCAACCGCTTCGCGCGCTGCCATCGTGGCGGTTTTGGCGAAACCGGCGATGGTCTGCGCCGCCGCCATGGACTCCTCCAGCAGGTCGGCGGCGGCAATCACTCTCGACACCAGCCCTGCCCGTTCGGCCTCCTGGGCAGACATCGGGCGACCGGTCAGGATCATGTCCATGGCTTTCGATTTGCCGATCAGGTGCGTGAGGCGCTGGGTGGCGCCCATGCCGGGCATCACGCCCAGTTTGATTTCCGGTTGAGCAAATCGCGCTGTATCGGCAGCGAAAATCAAATCGCACATCATGGCCAACTCACAGCCGCCGCCAAACGCATAACCGGCGACCGCGGCCAGCGTGGGGGTCCGTAACGTGGCAAAGGCGTCCCACCCGGCAAAATAATCCTCGTGGACCATGTCCAGATGGGACTTTTGGCTCATTTCCTTGATATCGGCACCGGCCGCGAAATAATCCACGGTACCGGTCAGGACGAAACACCCCACGCCTGGATCCCGATCCAACCGTTGCAGGATGTCCAGCAGTTCGCGCATGACCTCATCGCTCAGGGCGTTCCGGGCTTGCGGGCGGTTGAGACGAATCAAGACGACGCGATCATGACGTTCGATCAATGTGTGCATGGTGACCTCTTTGAAAAATGGTTGAAGGGTTAATAGCCAGCGCTCACGTCAGGAATCCCAGATCGCGCCATAGGCCGGAATGCCGCGACTTTCCATTTCCTCGACCACTCGCTGAGTCAGTGTCTGGTTGGAAATGCAGATCACGGCCTCTGCACCGGTCGCTTGAACCGCGTCATAGGCCAGTTGCACCAGATCGGGTTTGCCCAGCACATCGGTGTCCCAGATCAACGCATCGGGCTCGGCCTGGAGAATCTCCTCCACCAACTCGTCACCGTAGGTTTTTCGTGGGTTGCGGGTCGACCAGATCAGATGGATCGGCACCTGCCTGGCAAGCAGATGAGGCAGTACCGGGCCGATACCGCTACCGGTTGCGATATACACCACTGACTTGAACAGGGTTTCGATGTGCGCCACGCCGGCGGTGGTAATGCCTTTGACCCAGACGTGAGTCGGCATTTGTTCGATGAATTCGCCGGTCCAGTCCCCGGCCCGGGAAATGATCAGTCGAAAACCGGCCTGCCCCGGCGTGGGAATGTTGGCAAACGAATGCCATTCCAACAGCGGGTTGAGACTGATGGCGTTGGACGAACCGGCAAACGGCGTGACATGCCCGAACCGGGCAATGACGGCGTGGGATGAAGTCCTGAGTAACTGCACCGGTACTTTGCGCAAACGCAACCATGGCAACGCAATGCTGAACGTCAGCACCATCAGCATCCAGAAGGGCACCGAGGTGGCCAGTACTTCCTGCAGCGGCGCTTGCGGGTTCTGATCACGGGCAAACAGCAGGGTCGAGACCCAAAACAATGCGAGTGCCGTCCAGCCACCGAAGCGGTGAGTGCGCTCGAACCCGTTGTGAAAACGGGAACGAACCCAGGGATGCGCCATGGTCGCCACCAGCAGCAACACCCCCAACAGCCCTGCATTCACCCAAAGCAGCGCGGTCGAAACGCCTCCTTTGCCGTCAATCCAGTGCCAACCCGATGAGCCCAGCAATGCCACGAACCAACCAATGGCGGCCAAGGCGCCGCCACTGTGCAGGCCCCCCAAGTGATAGACCTTGGCCAATGAGCGACGAATCATCAGCGGCCAATGGGTGGGGGCGCGGGTGGCCAGCCAGAACAGCAGATTGATAACGTATTGCTGGCGAATCAAAATCGCCATCGACAGATTCGCCACTACCAGTCCCGCCAGCGTTTCCAGCTCAATACCGGAGGATGTCCACCATTGCCCGGCGTTCAACCCGTGCGCCAGCGCGGCACCATTCAGTACCAGGACCAGTGCCACAAGACGGTTGTAATGGGAAAACCACGGCAGCGTTCCAAGGCGTCGCCACAGCGCACGCTTGGCGGGTAAGCCGCTGGCGGCGCTCATGCGCTCACCTTCGGTACAGCGTTGACATCAAGGTTGGCCTGTTGCGCCTGGGCCAGCAGCAGCCGCTTATCGACTTTGCCCCGTGAAGTCAGGGGAATGTGGTCCACAGCGATGATCAACGACGGGACGCAATAGTAGGCGAGGCGCGCCTCACAGCGACGTCGCGCCGCTTCGATGTCGGTGGACGCAGGACTGACGAAAGCCACCAGATGACGACTATCGAGTTTCAGCGTAACCGCTCGCTCGCAGGCGTCGCACGACTCCAGCACCGCCGACACACTGTCGAGTTCAACCCGAAAACCCCGCACCTTGACCTGATCATCGACGCGCCCCAAGTGTTCGAGCTCGCCCTCCTCCGTCCAGCGCCCCAAGTCGCGAGTACGAAACATCATCCGGTCCTGACCAAGAAACGGATCGGGTCGATAACGTTCCGCGGTGAGTGCCGCATTCCCCAGGTAACCCGCTGTTACGCAATCCCCGCCTGCCCACATCTCCCCTTGCACCCCGATGGCACACGGTCGACCCTCTTCATCAAGTACGTACACCGTGTTATTGGGCGTGGGTTTGCCGATGGTCAGGGGCCTTCCGGCCTGATACCGCTGCATGGTGTTGACGATGGTGGTCTCGGTCGGGCCGCAGGCATTGTAAAAAATGCAAAACGACGACCAGCGATCGGCCAGTGGCTGGGGACACGGCTCGCCGGCAACGGCCACGACCTTGGCCTGATGGCAACGCGCGGGATCGAGTGTGCCGAGAATCGACGGCGTGGCGATCAGCACGTCGCATTGCTCGGCGGTCTGGCCAATGTCTTTGCCCCGGATCATCAACGTCGCGCCATGAGCCAGGCAACCCAGAATCTCCCACGCGGCCATATCGAAGGCGATGTTCAGAATCTGCCCGACCTTGAGCCCGGGCTTCATGCCGAGGTTGCCCGGCTCCGTCAGCAGAATATTGCAGACATTGCGGTGGGTAACCCGAACCCCGTTGGGTTGCCCGGTGGTGCCGGAGGTGAACAACAGGAAGCACAGTTGATCCGCGGTCGTTGACGGCGTACCGGCCACGTTCAATTCGTCCGATGAGGTGGTCGGCACTGCCATGAAATCATCAAGGCAAATGCAGTGCTGCGCCGCTGTCAGGGGAATCTGCGACTCGAGGTTCGACAGCGTCAGCACAAGACGCGTGGCGGCAACCTCCATGATGTGGCGCAATTGCGTCGCGGGGGTGATCCCCACGTGCTGGGGAATGTAGGCCGCGCCCGCCTTCAATACGGCCAACATGCCCACCAGCATGGGGATCGAGCGTTCCACGAACAGGGCAACGTGATCACCGGGCTTGACGCCCTGGCTGATCAACACGGCAGCCAGTCGATTGGCCTGCCTGTTCAATTCGTTGTAGGTGATGGATTCACCTTGCCAAAGGGCCGCAACACCTTGAGGGTGGGTCACGGCGTGCGCTTCGATGGCGTGATGAATCAAGGAGAACGCGGGCTGGACCGTCGGCCCACGACCCATTGTCTGCCAAAGGTCCTGATCAACCGCAGGCGCAGGCATCGACGAATAGGCCAATGCAGGTTTGAGGGTGATTGCGTGCTCTTGCATGTCAAAAATCTCATCGGGCTCAATGTTTAAGCTCAAGACCGGACGGTTGCGCCGAGCCAATTGAGTGGCTGGACGCAATGCCGCTTGCGCTTGCTACGAGGGTTGAGCGACGACGTTTGATGCCATTACATGGATTACAACCAAAGAGGAAAGGTCCTACAAAAAACAGGCGGTGGGATTTTCTTTTACGGCAGAGGGAATAACCTGCGTTAGACGGCGTCTTCCTTGTCACTGCCGCCCTTCACTGACTCAGAACCCGCCCTTTCCCATGAACGATATCGACGAACAACTCAGAGAAATCATTCCCAGGCTCCGGCGTTTCGCCGTGTCGCTGACGCGCAATCCCAGCAGCGCCGACGATCTGGTGCAGTCGAGCCTGGAGCGAGCGCTGTCGAGTTGGGCGGACAAACGCCCCGAAGGCGACTTGCGCGCCTGGCTGTTTTCGATACTGTACCGGCAGTTTCTGGATGCCCACCGCCGTTCCCGGCGCTATGCGCGGATGCTCGAATTCTTTACCGGGCGTGATGACGCACAGCCCTCGGTTGAACGCACGGTGATTGCTCAATCGACGCTGCAAGCCTTCGACCGACTCAGCACCGAACAGCGCGCGTTGCTGCTCTGGGTGTCGGTGGAAGGGTTGAGTTATAAAGAGGTCGCCGAGATTCTCGACGTCCCCACCGGCACCGTGATGTCTCGTCTGTCCCGCGCCCGCCAGGCCTTGCGCCAGCTCAGCGACGGCGAAATCACCAGCCCTTCTTTGCGGATACTCAAATGATCAGCATGCCCCCGAGCGAGCGTGACCTGCACGCCTACGTCGATCACCAACTCAACGACGCCGACCGACGTCTGGTGGAAACGTATCTGGCCAGCAACCCGCCAATGGCGGCGCAAGTGCGCGCCTGGCAACACGACGCCCAACAACTGCGCGCAGCCATGAGCGGCGCCCTGCACGACACCGTCAACCCGGACCTCGACCCGGCGCTGATTCGCCAGCGCCTCAAACGCCAGTCACGTCGTCATCTGGCCAGCGCGGCCGTGCTGTTGATTGCCGTCAGCGTGGGAGGATTGAGCGGCTGGCAAGCGCGCCAGATGACCCTGCCCAGTCCCCCGCTGCCGATGACCGATGCGCTGCAGGCTTATCGCCTGTTCGCCCAGCAAGGCATCCTGCCAGCGGACTACAAAGTCAGCGACGATGGCGACATGCAGGGCTGGCTCGATCGTTATTTCACCCGTGCCAATCGCCTGCCGGACCTGTCGAATGCAGGCTTCAAACCGGTCAGCGGCCGTTTGCTCAGCACCGAGCAAGGGCCGGCGGCGATGGTGGTTTACGAGGATCAGGGCGGGCACAAGATCAGCTTCTACGTGCGCCCACCAGGGCCGAAAAACATTTTCCTGCCGCGGGGCAGTCGCAGCGATGGCGAGTTGCAGGCCGAATACTGGTCCGGCAGCGGCTACAACTACGCGATGGTCAGCCCGAGCGACACACCGGCGGCGCAGATGCTCAGGCAGACGGAGCAGTTCTGACCACACCACCGATCAACTGTGGGAGCGAGCCTGCTCGCGAAGAGGCCAGCACATCCAACATTGATGTCGACTGACACTCCGCTTTCGCGAGCAGGCTCGCTCCCACAGGTGGGTCAGCGGTTATCTGGAGATGGTGTTCAGCCCTGTCCAAAAACCTGCGAAGGCCGTCGCAGCAGCGGATCGAACGGATTGATCCGCGGCCCGATCATCGCCGCTTCGCGCTTGAGCATTTCCACCACCGTAGGCAATCGATCCGGACCCAACCGATCACTCACCGTCGCCACACTCAACGCCGCCACCGCCCGCCCCTCTCGATCCAGAATCGGCACCGCCACCCCGGCCATGCCTTGCAGCACCCCGGTATTACGCCCCGCATACCCCAGCGCGCGCACGTTCTCGACCTCCGAGCGCAGGAACACTTCGTCGTACAGATGGAAATCCTTGAGTCGCGGCAAGTTGTAATGGATCACCGTGTCGCGCTCCTCCTCCGGCAGAAAAGCCAGAATCGCCAGGCTGCCCTGCCCCACGCCCAGCGCCACGCGCCCGCCGATATCGCCGGTGAACGTGCGGATCGGAAACGGCCCTTCACTGCGGTCCAGACAAATCGCGTCGAAACCGCTGCGCGCCAGTAAAAACAACGAATCCCCCAACGACGCCGAGAGCCGCAGCAGCGACGGTCGCACCAGTTCGCGCAGGTTGCCGGTATTGCCCGCACGCGCCGCCAAGGCAAAAAAATCCAGGCTCAGGCGGTAGCGTTTGCTGCGCACATCCTGCTCGACCATGCCCTCGTCCATCAGGCTGCGCAACAAACGGTGCGTGGTCGGTTGCGACAAACCGATGCGCTGCGCCAGTTGCGTCACACGTTCCCCGCCCTCGACGGAGTCACCGAGGCTGCGCAGCACCGCAAACAATCGGGAGACCGCACCGACACCGACTTCATTTTTGTTTTCATTCCGATCAGTGGAATCTGACATGTGGTTTCTCGACAATAAATTTACTCACTGAATGAAATCGAAAATAGTCTTCGCTTCAGTGAAATAGGCCATTGAGCCCATCCTAGTCTTCGTCCTAATCTGCGTCCACAGGGGCGATTCGAACAACAGCGGCAGCCGACTCCAGTCGAGCGCCAACGCACCCAGCAAGACCTTTTCGTATCTGCCCATACAAAAAAGCGCGCCTTCGGGTGACGCATAACAATCTCAGGTGGAGCGCAGTCATGGCTTTTGTGCAACTTGAAGGACTCGGCAAACGTTACGGCGAGATCGACGCCGTCGTGGCCACCCACCTCTCGGTGGAAAAAGGCGAGTTCGTGTCGCTGCTCGGTCCGTCCGGGTGCGGCAAGACCACCACCCTGCAAATGATCGCCGGCTTCGTCGAAGTCACCAGCGGTCGCATCCTGCTCGACGGCCGCGACATCACCCACGCCAAACCCGCCAGCCGTGGCCTGGGCGTGGTGTTCCAGAGTTACGCGCTGTTCCCGCACATGACCGTCAAGGACAACGTCGCCTTCGGCCTGCGGATGCGCAAAGTGCCCGCCGCCGAGTTGCAGCAGCGCGTGGCCCGGGTGCTGAAACTGGTGCGCCTGGATCAACACGCCGAGCGCTATCCCCGCGAGCTTTCCGGTGGCCAGCGCCAGCGTGTGGCACTGGCACGGGCCTTGGTGATCGAGCCGCCGGTGCTGCTGCTCGACGAACCGCTGTCCAACCTCGACGCCAACCTGCGCGAAGAAATGCAGTTCGAAATCCGCCGCATCCAGCGCGAAGTCGGGATCACCACGTTGATGGTCACCCACGACCAATCCGAAGCGCTGTCCATCAGCGACCGCGTGGTGGTGATGCAGGCCGGACGCATCACGCAAATCGACGCGCCTTACACCCTCTACGAACATCCGCGCACCGAGTTCATTTCCGGTTTCGTCGGCAAAGCCAACCTGCTGCCCGGCGAGCGTGACAGCGCCGGCGTGGTACAGGTGCGCAGTGGCGGCGACCTGACCCTGAGCCTGCGCCCGGAAAAAATCGACCTGCGCGAACAAGATCACGGGCGTTTGCAAGGCAAGATCGCCAGCCGCTTCTTCCTCGGCAGCCAATGGTTGTACGGCGTCTCAACGGCCCTGGGCGACATCAGCGTGGTGCGCCGCAACGACGGTTCGACGCCGCTGAACGAAGGCACGGCGGTCGGCCTTGATTGGGATGCCAAACTCCTGCGAGTGCTGACGGTCGACGAGGTGTCGGCATGAGTGCGTTGGCCGCCGTTCGCCAGGGACGCCAGGGTTATTTGTTGTCGGCACCGGCCCTGGCGTTGTACATCAGCCTGTTGGCCATTCCGCTACTACTGACGCTGGTGTTGTCGTTCAACGTCTTCGACTACAGCTCGGGGATCAAGGGCGACGCCTACACCCTCAGTCACTACAGCAGCCTGCTGGGCGACCCGTACTTCTACGAAATCTTTCTGCGCACGATGTGGATCAGCGCCCTGACCACCCTGCTGTGTGTGGTGATCGGCGTGCCCGAGGCCTACATCCTCAGCCGCATGGGCGCGCCGTGGCGTTCGATCTTTCTGATCCTGATCCTCACGCCGCTGCTGATTTCGGTGGTGGTGCGGGCGTTCGGCTGGAGCCTGTTGCTCGGCGCCGACGGCCTGGTCAATCAAACCCTGCAGGCTTTCGGCGGTTCGCCGATGAAGCTGTTGTACACGCCGTTTGCGGTGGTAATTGCGCTGGTCCACGTGATGTTGCCGTTCATGATTATTCCGGTCTGGACCTCGCTGCAAAAACTCGACCCGGCCGCCGAACAAGCCGCGATGTCCCTCGGCGCCAGTCACTTCACGGTGATGCGCCAGGTGGTTCTGCCGCAGATCATGCCCGGCGTTCTTTCCGGCACCTTAATCGTGTTCGGCCTGGCCGCCAGCTCATTTGCCATCCCCGGCCTGCTCGGCGGGCGTCGCCTGAAAATGGTCGCGACACTGATCTACGATCAGTACCTGTCGGAGCTGAACTGGCCGATGGGCGCGGCGATTGCCGTGGCGCTGTTGGTGCTCAACCTGCTGATCATGCTGTCGTGGAACCGGATGATCGAAGGCCGCTACAAGAAGTCATTGGGATAACTCGTCATGTCCAAGAACGGTCCTTTCGCCCTGCTGTTTCATGCCCTGGTGGTGCTGTTCATGCTCGCGCCGCTGGTGGTGGTCTGCCTCGTCGCGTTCACCCCGGAAAACACCCTGAGCCTGCCGACCACCGAGTTTTCCCTGCGCTGGTTTCGCGCGGTGTTCGAGCGCGCCGACTTTGTCGATGCGTTCTACAACAGTTTGATCCTGGCGTTCTGCGCCGCCAGCCTGGCGACCCTGATTGCGGTGCCGGCGGCGTTGGCAATCACCCGTTTCGAGTTTCCGGGACGGGACTTTTTCAACGGGCTGTTCCTGTCACCGATCATCATTCCGCATCTGGTATTGGGCGTTGCCTTGCTGCGTCTGTTTGCGCTGATGGGGGTCAACGGCAGCTTTGCGTGGTTGATTTTCGCCCACGTGCTGGTGATCACGCCATACGTACTGCGACTGGTGCTGGCGTCGGCCATTGGCCTGGACCGCAGCGCCGAACATGCCGCGCAATCCCTCGGTGCCGGGCGCTTCACGCTGTTCCGGGAAATCACCTTGCCGATGATTCTGCCGGGCGTTGCGGGGGGCTGGTTGCTGGCGTTCATCAACAGCTTTGATGAGGTCACGCTGTCGATTTTCGTCACCTCGCCGGCCACGCAAACCTTGCCAGTGCGCATGTACGTGTACGCCACCGAATCCATCGATCCGATGATGGCGGCGGTGTCGGCCCTGGTGATCGCGCTGACTGCGCTGACGATGATTCTGCTTGATCGGGTCTACGGCCTTGATCGGGTGCTGGTGGGTAAACAATGAGGGCGCCATGGCTTTGCTGAAACGACTGGCCGAGGGCGACCGCCCGGCCGTGAACTTTACCCTCGACGGCCAACCGGCCAGCGCCCTGCTCGGCGACACCGTGCTGACGGCGGTGCTGACCTGCAGCGAGCACCTGCGCGGCAGCGACTTCAGCGCCGAACCCCGCGCCGGGTTCTGCCTGATGGGCGCGTGCCAGGACTGCTGGGTCCGCCTGGGCGACGGCCGACGCGTACGCGCGTGCTCGACGCTACTTGAGACCGACCACCACATCACCCGCGAACCGGGGCGCTCGTTATGAACACCTTGCCAATCTGCCGCAACCGAATCCCCTGTAGGAGTGAGCCTGCTCGCGATAGCGGAGTGTCAGCCAACATTCATTTTGAATGTACAACCGCCATCGCGAGCAGGCTCGCTCCCACAGGGGTTTTGCAGCAGTCATCTAATGGGTGGTGGGTATGAAGCCGGTAGTCATCATTGGTGCCGGCCCCGCCGGGATTCGGGCGGCGCAGACGCTGGTCGCGCATGGCGTTCGCCCGGTGTTGCTGGATGAAGCCGCGCGCGGTGGCGGGCAGATTTATCGGCGTCAGCCGGCCAACTTCAAGCGTTCGGCGGTCAAGTTGTATGGCTTCGAAGCGCGCAAGGCCAAGGCGCTGCATCAGACCCTCGATACCCTGCGCGAACAGCTCGACTATCGGCCCGACACCCTGGTGTGGAACGCCGAAGCGGATGCGCTCGACACACTGCATGAAGGTCGCGCCGCACGGATCGAGTTCTCCCGCGTGATTGTCGCCACAGGCGCCACCGACCGGATTCTGCCGGTGCAAGGCTGGACACTGCCAGGCGTCTACAGCCTCGGCGCCGCGCAGATTGCCCTGAAATTCCAGGGCTGCGCCATCGGCGAACGCGTGGTGTTCGCCGGCAGCGGCCCATTGCTCTACCTGGTTGCATACCAATACGCCAAGGCCGGTGCGAAGGTGGTCGCGGTGCTCGACAGTTCGCCGTTCAGTGCCCAGGTCCGCGCCCTGCCCGGCTTGCTCTCACAACCGGCGACGCTGGCCAAGGGCATTTATTACCGCAGCTGGCTGACCGCTCACGGCATCCCGGTGCATCAGGGCGCCACCTTGCGAGGCATCGATGGCGAACACCGTGTGCGATCGCTGAACTGGTCCGACGCAAAGGGCGAACACCCACTGGTGTGTGACGCCGTCGCATTCGCCCATGGCTTGCGCAGCGAAACCCAACTCGCCGATTTGCTCGGCTGCGAATTTGCCTGGAACCCGCTCAACCGCGCCTGGCTGCCACAACGTGACAGCACTGGACGCAGCAGTGTCGCCGAGGTGTACCTGGCCGGTGACGGTGCCGGGATCATGGGCGCCGATGCCGCGGAAATGGCCGGAGAACGCGCAGCCTTGGCCGTGCTGGAAGACAGCGGCCACCTGATTGCGCCACAGCGCTGCGTCCAGCTGGAGCAATCGCTCACCCGGATAAACACCTTTCGCAAAGGCTTGGAACAGGCCTTCATTTTCCCCGAACACTGGGCCACCGAAACCGCTGACGACGTGATGATCTGCCGCTGCGAAGAAGTGCGCGCCGGTGACATCCGTCAGGTCGTGCGCGAAGGCCACTGGGAAATCAACCGGGTCAAAGCCCATTGCCGCGCCGGCATGGGCCGCTGCCAGGGGCGGATGTGCGGCGCGGCCACCGCAGAAATCATTGCCAGCGAGAGCCGGCGTGGCGTGTCGCAGATCGGTCGGCTACGTGCACAGGCGCCAGTCAAGCCGCTGCCGTTTGGCCTGGAGGTCGAATCGTGATCGAAGTCGACGCCATCATCATCGGCGGCGGCATTGTCGGTGCCTCGGCCGCCCTGTTTCTGAGCAAAGCCGGACGTCGCGTGGCGTTGCTGGAGCGGGACTTTTGCGGTTCACACTCCAGCGGCGTGAACTATGGCGGCGTGCGACGACAGGGTCGGCCGCTGTCACAACTGCCCTTGTCACAACGGGCGCACGAGATCTGGGGACAACTGCCACAGTTGATTGGCATTGACGGCGAATATCAACGCAGCGGCCATTTGAAGCTCGCCCGCAGCCTCGACGACTTGCGCGCCTTGCAGGATTACGCCGCCAGCAGCCAGGGTTTCGGCCTCGACTTGCAGGTGCTGGATCGCACTGAATTACGCGCACGTTTCCCTTGGGTCGGCGATGTCGCCGTCGGTGCTTCATATTGCCCCGACGATGGCCACGCCAACCCGCGATTGGTTTCCCCCGCCTTCGCCCACGCCGCGCGGCGCCACGGCGCACAGGTGCATGAACAGTGCGCCGTGACTGCGGTGGAGCACGACGGCCAGCGCTTTCGCGTCAACACTCAAAACGGCTTGGAACTGCACGCGCCGTGGCTGCTGAACTGCGCTGGCGCCTGGGCCGGCCGCCTCGCCGAACAGTTCGGCGAAGCGGTGCCCATGCACGCCGGGCACCCGGCGATGCTGGTCACCGAACCGTTACCGCTGGTGATGAACGCCAGCACCGGCGTCGAAGGCGGTGGCATTTATGCCCGTCAGGTCGCCCGCGGTAATTGCGTGCTCGGCGGTGGCCAGGGGTTTGCCCTCGACGCGGCCCGCGCACGGCCCGGTCAGCAGGCGGTGATCGAAATCCTGCGCCAGGCCGTCGAGCTCTATCCGTTTCTTGAAGGCGCCCAGGCGATTCGCACCTGGAGCGGCACCGAAGGTTATCTGCCCGACCGCCAGCCGGTGATCGGGCACAGCAGCACTCAACCCGGTCTGTTGCACGCGTTCGGCTTTGCCGGCGCGGGTTTCCAGATCGGGCCCGCGGTGGGCCAGGCGCTCACCGAGATCATCTGCAACGGCGCCCCGTCGACGTCGCTGGATGCGTTTTCCATCACCCGGTTTCACTCCGTTTCCGTAGCTTGATAGAGGAAGGTCGCGCCAATGAACCAGTTCAAACGCACTGCACTGCTCGGATTTTCATGCCTGAGCGCCCTGTTCACGGTGACCCAGGCTCACGCCGAGCCGACGCTTTACCTGGGCATGAACGGCGGGACCATGGAGCGGCTGTACGCCGACAAGGTGTTGCCGGTTTTCGAAAAAGCCAACAACGTCAAAGTGGTCATCGTGCCCGGTACCTCTGCCGACATCCTGGCCAAGGTCCAGGCCAGCAAAGGCAACCCGCAATTGCACGTGATGTTCCTGGATGACGGCATCATGTACCGCGCCATCGCCATGGGCCTGTGCGACAAGCTTGAGGACAGCCCGACCCTGGCGCAGATTCCCGCCAAGGGCCGGATCAAGGATCAGGCCGTGGCAGTCAGCCTCGGCGTCACCGGGCTGGCGTACAACACCCGGTTGTTCAAGGAGAAAGGCTGGAGCGCACCGACGTCGTGGATGGACATGGCCGACCCGCGTTTCAAGGACAAACTGGTGTTCCAGTCGATGGCCTCGTCGACCTTCGGCCTGCACGGTTTCCTGATGTTCAACCGCATTCAGGGCGGCAGCGAAACCGACGTCGAGCCGGGTTTCAAGGCCTGGCCAAACACCGTCGGACGCAACGTGCTGGAATACATTCCGAGCTCGGCGAAAATTTCCGAAATGCTCCAGACCGACGAAGCCGCGCTGTTCCCGTTGACCCCGACTCAGGTCACTGCGCTGAAACTCAAAGGCATGCCGGTCGAATACGCACAACCGAAGGAAGGCGCCGTGGTGCTCAACGTCGCGGAGTGCGCCATCGCCAACAACACCCAGCCGGAACTGGCACAAAAACTCGCCGCGTTCTTGCTGACACCTGAAGCGCAAGCCGCTGCACTGGAAGACGGCGACCAGATCCCGTCCAACCCGAACACCCCGACCACCGACAAGACGCGCGGCCAGGTCGAGGCGATGAAGCAGTACCTGGAAACAGCGATTGCCATCGATTGGGACCAGGTCAACGAACAGCGTCCGGCGTGGAACGCACGCTGGAATCGCAGCATTGAACGCTAGATAACTAACGAAACCACTGTGGCGAGGGAGCTTGCTCCCTCGCCACAACAGCCCTGCCGACTCTGACATCCCGTTGAATCCGTTTCACCCGTCGACATGACTGGATGGGCAATTACCCATCTGGTTACACTACGCCGCCGCTGCTCGGGGAGCCGGCTGACGACTTCGGGGTGACATGACAATGGCTGCTCGACCGCCCAACCGTTCGCGACTGACACCACGCTTTCTTTCCTTGCGCAGCCTTTTCGGCAAGGCACTTGCCGCGCCTGCCAACGGAATGGCCGCGGGTAAAGCCGTCCACGATTACTTCCGCCAGAAAGCCCATGCCCAGGGCTACACCCTCAGTCACAGCCAGCAACGCGTGATCGACTGCATGGCGCAACACGCCACGGCCCTGCTCGGCGCGTCGACGAAAACGCTCCCCGGTCTTTACCTGCATGGCGCAGTCGGACGCGGCAAAAGCTGGTTGCTCGACGGCTTTTTCCAGGCGATTGCTGTCGAGCAAAAGCAGCGACTGCACTTCCACGAATTTTTTGCCCGCTTGCATCAGGGCATGTTCACCCACCGCGATCAGCCCGATGCGCTGGCAGCCACCCTCGACGACCTGCTGAGCGATTGCCGGGTGCTGTGTTTCGACGAGTTTCACGTCCATGACATCGGCGATGCGATGCTCATCACGCGGCTGTTCAAGGCGCTATTCCGTCGCGGCATCCTGCTGCTGGTGACGTCCAATTATCCGCCGGAAGGTTTGCTGCCCAACCCGCTCTACCACGCGCGTTTCAAGCCGGTCATCGACCTGATCCACGCGCGCATGCAAGTGATGGAAGTCGGTGGCCCGCATGACTACCGCAGTCAGGCCAGGACCCACGCGCAGCAGGTGTTTACCCAAGGCCGGTATGTCTGGCCGGGCAGCACGGCGCAACGTCAGGCGCTGAACCTGCCCGAACGCGTCTGCCCACCCTTGCAACTGGCGGTCGGCACTCGGCACCTTCAAGCGCAACACTGCGCAGAACGGACTATCGGCTTCACCTTTGACGATCTGTGCGAACACCCCACGGCCGTCATGGATTACCTGGAGCTGTGCCGGCGCTTCGATCACTGGATCATCGACGAACTGCCCAACCTCGCCGACTGTTCGATTGCCGCACAGCAGCGGTTTATCAACCTGATCGACGTTCTATACGATCAGGACAAACAACTGACGCTGCTCGGCCAGCAATCGTTGCGCGAAAGCCTGGGCGGCGATGCCATCGATCTGGCACGTACGCGCAGCCGCTTGGGCCAGTTGCTCGAAGTGCGCGCACCGACCTGACAGGCAAGCCACCTTTACCGTTATCATGTCGCCCATTTCCAGGCCTCCGCGCCTTCCCCTGATCAATAGCGAACCCGCCCATGGATACCCTCGCCCAACTGCGCGCCGGCCAATTGACTGGTATCACTCGCCTGGACCTGGCCTGCGGCCTGACAGAATTCCCGCGGGAAATTTTCGACCTCGCGGACTCGCTGGAAGTGCTCAACCTCAGCGGCAACGCCTTGCGCAGCCTGCCGGATGACCTGCATCGCCTGACCCGTTTACGCGTGCTGTTCTGTTCGGACAATCTGTTCACCGAACTGCCAGCGTGCCTGGGCCAATGCGCCGCGCTGACGATGATCGGCTTCCGGTCCAATGCCATCGAAACGGTCCCCGCCGCGGCGCTGCCGCCGTTGCTGCGCTGGTTGATCCTGACTGACAACCACATCGCTGAGCTGCCCAGCGAACTGGGCGACCGCCCGAACCTGCAAAAACTCATGCTCGCCGGCAACCGCTTGCAGCGCCTGCCTCGCAGCCTGAGCCAGTGCCATCGACTCGAGCTGATCCGCATCGCCGCCAATCAGTTCAAGGAACTGCCCGAATGGCTGCTGGCCCTGCCCAGCCTGACGTGGCTGGCGTATGCCGGTAATCCGCTGGAAACCGAAGCGGATGCCGCCGCACTGGAAGCCACTCCGCGGATTCCCTGGGAGCAATTGCACCTGGAGCAGCAGTTGGGCGAAGGCGCTTCGGGGGTGATTCATCGGGCCACCTGGACGCAACCGGGGCAACCGGCCACGCAGGTCGCGGTCAAGCTCTACAAGGGTGAAATGACCAGCGATGGTTCACCCCTGCACGAAATGAACGCCTGCATCACCGCCGGCCTTCACCCGAACCTGATCCGCGTCGAAGGCCGAATCGTCGATCATCCCGAGCAGCAGGCCGGGCTGGTCATGCAACTGATCGATCCGAGTTACCGCAACCTCGCCGCGCTGCCGAGCCTGGCGTCGTGCACGCGGGACGTCTACACCGATGACACCCGCTTCAGCGCCGGCGTCGCATTGCGCATCGCCCATGGCGTCGCCTCGGTGGCCAGGCATTTGCACCAGCACGGCATCACCCACGGCGACCTCTACGGCCACAACATCTTGTGGAACGAGGACGGTGATTGCCTGCTGGGGGATTTTGGCGCGGCGTCTTTCCACTCGACCTGCGACAGCCCAGAAAGCCGGGCGCTGCAACGCATCGAGGTGCGGGCGTTTGGGGTGTTGCTGGGGGAATTGCTGGAGCGCATCGACTCGGGGTTGAGCGATGTGGCGCGCGAGGAGCTGGAGGTTTTGCAGGAGCGCTGCTGTCACGCTGAGGTGCTGAAGCGGCCGGGGTTTGGCGAGATTTTGCGGGAACTTCAAGATAGGTGACCGCTGCGCGGTCAATCGTCGGAACGCCGCCCGGAGACAGGCTCGCTCCCACATTGGATCTGTGTATGACGGAGATCCAATGTAGGAGCGAGCTTGCTCGCGATAGCGGTGTCACTAAAGAAACAAATTACCCAGCCAGACCGACAAACATATCCTGCACATCATCATGGTTGTCGAGCCCTTCCAGGAACGCTTCCACCTCAGCCATCTGCTCATCGCTCAAACCGCTGACCGGGTTCTTCGGCTGGTAGCCCAGTTTCGCCGCCAACACCGTGAAACCTTGCTCCGGCAGTGCTTTTTGCACCGCGTCCAGGTCCGCAGGTTCGGTCAGGAACAGGGTCGTGCCCTCTTCTTCACCCGGTTCAAAATCCTGGGCACCGGCTTCAATCGCCGCCATTTCCGGGTCGGCGTCCGGGCTGTCCGGGGACGCTTCGATCATGCCGACATGGTTGAAGTCCCATGCCACGGAACCGGAAGCGCCCAATTGGCCCTTACGGAACGCCACGCGGATTTCTGCCACGGTGCGGTTGATGTTGTCGGTCACGCATTCAACGATCAGCGGCACTTGATGCGGGGCGAAGCCTTCGTAAGTCACGCGATGGTATTGCACGGTTTCGCCCAGCAGGCCCGCGCCCTTCTTGATCGCGCGATCAAGGGTTTCCTTGGGCATCGAGGCTTTCTTGGCCTGTTCAACCACAAGTCGCAGGTGTGCGTTGGTGGCGGTATCGGCGCCGTTGCGCGCAGCAATGGTGATTTCTTTCACCAGTTTGCCGAAAATCTTGCCCTTGGCGTTGGATGCCGCTTCTTTGTGTTTAACCTTCCACTGTGCGCCCATTACTCACTCTCTTGATCTGTGGCGCCGAGACATCTATTGGCCGACGCATTGCGCAAGTTTATACGGCCTAAAGTTGGCAATCGACCAAAAAATGCGGACGGATCCACCGGCTTCACGCATCGACATTTTCGCCAGCACTCGTAGGGCGATTCTGAAACAGCGATTTGCGGTGACCATTGAGGGGCGCGGTTTCGTACCCTTCGCTTCCGGAATCCATGGCAGAAGCGCACTCGATGCACAACGACAAGGAAAGTCTCTCCACCCTGACCCTCCTCGACAGCGGTTTAAGCCTGCAGGTGTTGCGATTCAGTGGTACCGAAGGCCTGAACCGGCCCTACCGGTTCGACATTGAAGTGATTGGCCTGGCACCGGCGATGAACCTCGATCCGTTGCTGCAGCAACCGGCCCTTCTGACGATGGGCGATGGCATTGCCGTTCACGGCATTCTTCACAGCGCCAGCCGTGAACACCGCGGCCCGCATTGCATCGGCTATCACCTGGTGTTGGTGCCTTACCTGCAAACCCTCGACCGTCACCGCTGTCGTCGGGTGTTTCATCACCTCAGCGTGCCGGCCATCCTGCGTCAATTGTTCCTGGAGCATGCGCTGCCCGAGGACAGCTATCGCCTGGAACTGGCCACCGTGCACTACCCGCCCCGGCCGTTTTGCATTCAATACGAAGAGTCCGACCTGACACTGATGCAGCGACTCTGCGAAGAAGAAGGCATCCACTATCACTTCGAGCAGCGGTGTGACGGGCATGTGCTGGTGCTGGCGGATGACAGTCAGGCATTCCCCCAGGAGCCTCTCGTGCTGCCCTTTCAAGAGGATGCGCTCAGCGAGACTTCTTTACCGGTGATCAGCGAGCTGTCCCAACGTCACAATGCGCGCGCCCTGCCCGCCCGCCGCGCTGCCAACCATCGCGGATTTCAGGCATCGGGTGACGGCGCCGCCAACCATGCCTTCGCCAAGACATCCCCCTTCACCGGTCGCCCCGCCCCCGAGCAGGCGCACTGCGAACAGCTCAGTCGGCGGTCACTGGAGCGCCTGCGCTGCCAGCATCGACAGATTGAAGGGCAAAGCAATCACGCCGGCTTGCGCAGCGGCAGCATCGTGCAAGTGATGGAACATCCGCTGTCCGGTTTCAACGATCAGTGGCTGATCACCGACGTCCAGCACGGCGGGCAACAGCCTTCAATCCTCGCCGAGCAACGTCCGCGTCGCTACAGCAATCAGTTCACCGCCATCCCCTGGTCAACGGAGTTCAGGCCCGCGCTCGCGCAACCCCGGCCGAGCATTCCGGGCTATCAGACGGCATTGGTGCTGGGCGTCGCCGGGCAACCGGCAGTGCTGGATGAGCAACATCGAATCCACGTACGGTTGTGGCCAGCACTGCAAGAGGATGCGGATGAACCCAGCGGCCTGTGGCTTCCCGTAGCCTTCGCCACACCAGAGCGCGGGATTGATCCCTCCAGCCTGCCCCTCGCAGGCTCCGAAGTGCTGATCAGCTTTCTCGACAGCGACCCGGATCGCCCGGTGTTGTGCGCCACTGTCTTCAACCCGACCAAGCCTCGCGCCGCCTATCGACCCCGCAGCGATGGCCGGTTGCTGCTCGACTGGCTGATCAATCGCTAGCCCTTGTCCGCCTTGCCGGCCGCTGCGGCAAATTTGGCCAGGCGCACGTCCAGGTGCCGTGGCCGGCGGCCGTGATCTTCGGCGCGCTCCTTGCGGCGGATGGCGTTGCGCACCATCAGGGAGCCGAGGTAACGAATCGGCTCCGGTGGAAAGAAACCCAAGGGACCGTTCACCAGCGGCGAACGGGTCCAGGCGTTGTCCAGCCCCAGCACCATCGAGGCCAGAATCTGACCGCCCATGTGGCACGGGCCAACACCGCTGCCGGAATAACCGAACCCGTAGAACACATTCCCGCTGGCGCTCATCTGGCCAAAGAACGGCAGACCGGTGACCGAGCGATCCGACGGACCATTCCAGGTCGCCTCGACCTTGGCGTCGGCAAATGCAGGAAAGAATGCGTTCAGGCTGTCTTTCAACAACCCGGCGTATGGCGACGGCTGATCAAACACCGGCAACATCCGCCCGCCATAGGCGAAGGTGTTGCCGCCCTTGCCGAGCATGATTCGCCCGTCCGGGGTGTTGTGGTAGTAGTGCACGAAAATCCGCGAATCGAGCACCGTGACGCCGCTGGTCAGGCCGATTTCGTTGAGCAGATCAGGCCGCGGTTCGGTGATCAGCATGTCGCTGGAAACAATCGCCACGCTGCGTTCGAACTGCGGGAACGCCCGGGCCATCCAGGCGTTCATCGCCAACACCACGCGGTCTGCGCGAACGGTGCCGTGGCGGGTTTGAATGCCCGCTGGCTTGCCCCCCTCCAGCCCGGTCATCGCGGTGTTTTCGTAAATCTTCACGCCCAACTGCAACGCCACTTGCCGCAAGCCGCGCACCAGTTTTCCGGGCTGCACACTGGCCGCCGCCGGGGAAAACCAGCCCTCAAGATGCTTGCTGGAACCGGCCATGCGTTGCACGTCAGCGACCGGGCGCTGGGTAAACGAGTTGATGCCGTTGCGCTCCAGTGCGGCAATCACCGCATCGGTCGAGCCGCACTGGGCCTGATTGGTCGCGGTGTAGAGCGTGCCATCGAGACGGTAATCGGCCTCAACGCCGTACTGTTCGCAGAAGGTGCCAATCGCGTAAATGCTGCGCTCGGATTCCTTGACCAGGCGCACGGCTTCTTCGACGCCGAACAACCGCTCCAGAGTGAAATACTTGGCCGACCACGACAACGCACAACCGCCGTTGCGGCCACTGGCGCCAGCACCGCAGATGTCGGCCTCGATCAGCACCACATCCAGTTCCGGGTTCTGCTCCTTGAGCATGATCGCCGTCCACAAACCGGTGTAGCCGCCACCGACGATGCACACGTCTGCACGGGCATCGCCGTCCAGCGCCGGACAGGCGTCGGACGTATCAGCCTTTAAGGCCTGGTCCAGCCAAAAGGGTCTCATGGGGAAATCTCCAGTCAGAAGCCCACACGCAAGCCCGCCGCCAATGCAGCAGGCTGCGAGGGACAGGGGTCAGGTACGCAGGGGTTTGATCGCCATCGCCCGATTGGGCACGAAGGGGTAGTTAACACGTAGGCCAGCCGGGCGGCTGTTCCAGTGGGGGATCAACACCAGGGCCGAGAACAAGGCGCAGCCGGCGAAGACGATGAACACGGTGACCGAGTCGAAGTAGCCCGGCAGCAATCCGCCGAGAATCGCCCCGACCGAACCGCAACCGTTGACGAAACCCGCCGCCGTCGCACCGGCCTTGGCGGTGCCGAAATCAATCGCTGCCGCGCCGCTGATCATCGAATCCGGCCCGTACAAGGTCAGGCCCATGACAAACAACAGCACGACCACCAGCAAGACGCTGCCGGTGTGCAGGGCGCCCATGAACAAGGCCAGGGTCACGGTCAGCGCCAACAGGCTGAGGACGCAGGCCGGCATGCGGCGGGCCCCGAACACTTTGTCCGAGGCCAGACCGAGCAGGATCGGCCCGAGCAGCCCGGCCAGTTCAAACGCGGTCGGGATGATCGCTGCGCCAACCTTGCCCACCGTCGGCATTTGCTCGAACACGATCACCGGGCCCCACAGCAGAATTGCGTAACGCGCCGGTTTCAGCAGAAAGTACGCCAGGCCCAGCACCAGCACCGTGCGGTTGCGCAGGATTTCCTTCAAGGGTTCCAGAATGCTGATCTTGCTTTGGGCGTCAGCCTCTTCAGCGGTCAACTCGGGTTCGATGTCCACCGCCGGCAGGCCGACGTCTTGCGGTGTGTTGCGTTGAAAAATAAAAAACAGCACGGCGACCAGCCCAACCACCGCCGCACTGGAAATGAACGCCGCATGCCAGGTACCGATCAGCGTATACGCCCACCAGCCTGCAAACGGCGATGCCACCAGCCCACCAAAGGCATAGCAGGAACTCCATAACCCCAGCACTCTGCCGCGCTGTTGCGCAGGGAAGAAACTGCCGAGGTTTTTGCACAGTCCGGACCAGCCGGTGGACTGCGCCAACCCTTGAATCAACATGCAGGTCGCGAAGATCGGCAGTGTCGCGTAAGTGCCCATCACCAGCGCCGCTGCCGCCGAAATCAGTAACCCGCCGAGCACCACGACCCGTGGGCCAAAGCGGTCGGCGAGCATGCCCCAGGTGAACTGCCCGAGGGCGTACGCCGCCAGGTAGATCGCGTCGAGGTTGGCCATGGCCATTTTGTCGAGCATGAAGGTGGGGTCTTCGGCGATCCCCAGTTTCGCCACGGAAAACGCTTTGCGGGTGAAGTAGAAAGCGGCGTAGGCGAGCCAGGTGATCGCGAAGATCTGCACGCGCCAGCGCTTGATGGTGCCGATGGGATTGTTCATTGTGGTTCTGACCTCAGGGTGTGAGTGTGCCGGCAGAATTGGTAGAAAACGCCTGTGTTTTTATTGTTGAGCACTGCGGTATCGCGGATTCCCTGTGGCGATACCGGTCAGATGAGTCCTGCTGTTGCACGCACAGGCTCATGGCCACCGCTGCTGTTCGACTGAGCAGTCACCGGGGCTGAGGTGGATAAAAACAATTACTGATTAATAAGTGAAATCGATTTATCGTATTTCCAAAATAAGCTCAGCTTGTTACTGGAGGTTTCGATGTCGGTTTCCCACGCCCAACTCAAAGCCTTCCACGCCGTGGCCGTTCACGGAAGCTTTACCAAAGCCGCCGAGCGGCTATTCCTCACGCAACCGGCGATTTCCGACCAGGTGCGCAAACTCGAAGAACGCTTCGGCGTGTTGCTGTTCCATCGCAACAAACGCTCGGTGCGCCTGACGGATCTGGGCGAGCGCTTGCTCGCCATCACGCAGCGGCTGTTCGTGATCGAGGCCGAAGCTCAGGAGCTGCTGCAGGACTCCCAGGCCTTGCAGACCGGCAGCCTGATCCTCGCGGTGGATGCGCCGGTGCATGTGCTGCCGCAGATCGCGCGGTTCTGCGAACGTTATCCGGGCATCAGCGTGAAGATTGAAACCGGCAACACCGATGAGTCGTTGTTTCGTCTGTTCAACTATCAGGCCGACCTCGCGTTGCTGGGCCGGGATGTCAGTGATGAACGGCTGATCTCGCTACCCCTGCGCAATGACCCGATGGTGGCGTTTGTTTCACGCCATCATCCGTGGGCGGATCGCGAATCGATCTGTCTTGCGGACCTGGATGACACGCCGTTGGTATTGCGGGAAATCGGTTCGGTGACACGCCAGACACTGGAAGAGGAAATGGCCCGGGCCGGGTTTCGCATTCGCCCGGCGATTCAGGTGGAAGGACGGGAAGCGGCGCGGGAAGCGGTGGTGGTCGGGATTGGGGTTGGCGTAGTTTCAGCCGCCGAGTTCGGTGCCGACTCAAGGGTTTGCGCGTTGCCGATTACTGATTGCACACGGCGGCTGACGGAGACGCTGGTGTGCTTGCGCGAGCAGAGTTCGCGACGGGTGGTGGCGACGTTTCTGGCGATGGTTCGCGAGAGTCTGGTGTAGGCGAGTCTGGCCCCTTCGCGAGCAGGCTCGCTCCCACAGGGGTTAGGTGAACGCCACAAATCCAGTGTGGGAGCGAGCCTGCTCGCGAAGGCCGCACCTCGGTCTAACTGACCGGCGCCAACTGAAAAAACGCCTGAATCAACCTCAAATCCCGCCGCCGCTCCATGCACCCGATCATGTGCCGGTTCACCAGCCCCTCACCCACAATCGGCACCGCCGCCACCCGAGGGTCATGGCTGACTTCCACCGACGACACCACGCCCACCCCCAACTCCGCCGCCACCGCCTCGGTCACCGCTTCACGACTGTCCAGCTCCAGCAACACCCGTGGACTGACCTTCGCCTGATCGCAGGCCTGATCGAACGTGCGTCGGGTGATCGAGCTCGGCTCACGCAACACCATGATCACCTGATCCAGTTCCTTGAGCTTCACGCGGGATGCCTTCGCCCAAAGATGACTTTGCGGCACCAACGCGCAAATCCGTGATTCGCTCAGCGCCTGCAAATGCAGGCCCTTGCGCGGTTCAACCTCGGTCAACACCGCCACGTCGGCGTGCTCGGACAACAACGCTGCCAGGGTTTCCTGGGCATTGCCCAGCCGCAGGTTCACGGTGATCCCCGGATAACGCGCGCGCAGGCTGGCCAACATCGGCATGACCATGTGCGGCCCGTCTGCCGCCACCTCCAGGCGCCCGGTCAGCAACTGCCGGTTCGCTTCGAGCATCACCTGCGCCTCTTCCGCCAGGCCGAACATGGCCCGGGTAATCGCCGCCAGTTTGGTGCCCTCCTCAGTCAGCTCCACCCGTCGTGCGGTACGGCGCAACAAGGTGATCTGGTAATGCTCTTCCAGGGCCTTGATGTGCCCGGTCACTGCCGGCTGACTGATGAACAACCGCTCCGCGGCGCGGGTGAAGCTGCCCTCGCGGGCCACGGCATCAAAGGCCCGAAGCTGGAACAGGTTCATGAATAACTCTCACTGATGGCTGGCATAACAACAAACAATTTGATTGATAGCACGGCAAATTGCAATTTATGTCCCGTAGCTTCATCCCATCGAATGCGAGGACACGAGAATGAGTACTGCCGAACCCATCCTGCTCACCCCCGGCCCACTGACCACATCGGCCCGCACCCGTCAGGCGATGATGGTCGACTGGGGTTCATGGGATGACCGCTTCAATCAACTGACCGCCAGCCTCTGCGAGCAACTGCTGGCGATCATCAACGGCGGCGCCAGCCACCACTGCGTGCCCCTGCAAGGCAGCGGCACCTTCGCGGTCGAGGCAGCGATCGGCACACTGGTGCCCCGTGATGGCAAAGTATTGGTGCTGATCAATGGCGCCTACGGCAAACGCCTGGCGAAAATCTGCGAAGTGCTCGGTCGCTCCTTCAGCACCTTCGAAACCGCTGAAGACGAACCGACCACCGCCGCCGACGTCGACCGCCTGCTGCACGCCGACACCAGCATCACCCACGTCGCACTGATTCACTGCGAAACCAGCACCGGCATCCTCAATCCGCTGCCGGAAATCGCCAACGTCATTGCGCAACACGGCAAGCGCTTGATCATCGACGCCATGAGTTCGTTCGGCGCCCTGCCGGTGGATGCGCAACAGGTGCCGTTCGACGCCCTGATCGCCGCGTCGGGCAAATGCCTGGAAGGCGTACCGGGCATGGGCTTCGTCTTCGCTCGCAAAGAGTCGTTGGCCAACGCCGCCGGCAACTCGCACTCGCTGGCGATGGACCTGTTCGACCAGCACACCTACATGGCCAAGACCGGTCAATGGCGCTTCACCCCGCCGACCCACGTGGTCGCGGCGCTGCACGAAGCCTTGCTGCAATACAACGAAGAAGGTGGCTTGCCGGCGCGGCATCAGCGCTACGCCGACAACTGCAGAGTGTTGCTGGAAGACATGGCCCAACTGGGCCTGCGCAGCTTCCTGCCCGCCGCGATTCAGGCGCCGATCATCGTCACGTTCCACGCACCGAAAGATCCGCGCTACCAGTTCAAGGAGTTCTACGAACGGGTCAAGGCCAAGGGTTTCATCCTCTACCCAGGCAAATTGACCCAGGTTGAAACCTTCCGCGTCGGCTGCATCGGTCACGTCAACCAGGCCGAGATGCACGCGGCCGTGGCGGCGGTTGCCGAAGTATTGCGCGAGATGGAAGTGTTAGAGATCTAAACCACACCACCTTCCCCTGTGGGAGCGAGCCTGCTCGCGAAAGCGTACTGACATTCAACATTAATGTCGGCTGCTCCATCGCCTTCGCGAGCAGGCTCGCTCCCACAGGTAAACCGGACTCCCGAATAGTTCTTTTCCACAGGATTTGATCACCATGAACTACAACAACCCAACCAAACTCCAAGCCGCCATCCTCGACTGGGCCGGTACCGTCGTTGACTTCGGCTCCTTCGCTCCCACCCAGATTTTCGTCGAAGCCTTCGCCGAGTTCGACGTCCAGGTCTCCATCGAAGAAGCCCGTGGGCCGATGGGCATGGGCAAATGGGACCACATCCGCACCCTGTGCGATCAGCCACAAGTCGCCGAGCGTTATCGCGCCGTGTTCGGCCGGGCACCGACCGACGATGATGTCACCGCCATCTACAAACGCTTCATGCCGCTGCAAATCGAAAAAATCGCCGAACACTCGGCGCTGATTCCGGGCGCACTGGACACCATCGCTAACTTGCGCCAACAAGGGATCAAGATCGGTTCGTGCTCCGGTTACCCGAAACAGGTCATGGACAAAGTGGTCGAGTTGGCCGCCACCAACGGTTACGTCGCCGACCACGTGGTCGCCACCGACGAAGTCCCTAACGGTCGCCCGTGGCCGGCTCAGGCTCTGGCCAACGTGATCGCGCTGGGCATCGACGACGTCGCCGCCTGCGTGAAGATCGACGACACCGTGCCGGGCATTCTCGAAGGTCGTCGTGCCGGCATGTGGACCGTCGCGCTGATCTGCTCGGGCAACGCGCTGGGCCTGGACTACGAAGGCTATCGCGCCCTCGGCAGCGACAAGCTGGACAGCGAACGCAAGCGCATCCACGCAATGTTCGAAAGCTCGCGTCCGCACTACATGATCGACACCATCACCGACTTGCCTGAGGTGATCGCGGACATCAACAAGCGCCTGGCAAAAGGCGAAATGCCGCAAAGCAGTTGATCGCGGTTTTCCGAGCATAAAAAAGCGTCAGTTCCATTACGGAACTGGCGCTTTTTTGATGTCAATCAGCTGAACCAGAGCGTTATACGGCACAATCACTCAAGGCAAATCCGCCAAAGCGGATTACAGTTAAGGAACACCGTCGGTCAAGAACGGTGGCTCGACCAGACCTGTGAGGAACACCGTATGCCCTGGAAGAATTCCGAATCACGCTACAGCACCGTATCGATCACGCTGCATTGGTTGATGCTGGTCTTGTTGGCGCTGGTTTACGCCTGTATCGAGTTTCGCGGGATCTTTCCCAAAGGCAGTGGCGGTCGCGCGCTGATCGTTGAATCGCACTTCATGCTGGGCCTGACCGTGTTCGTGCTGGTCTGGCTGCGCTTGTTCGCCCGAAGCCTGGGCCCCGCACCGCAGATCTTCCCCGCCTCGCCCAAGTGGCAAACCACACTGGCGAAATTGATGCACTGGGCGTTGTACATTTTCATGATCGCGATGCCGATTCTCGGGTGGCTGGTCACCAGCGCCAAGGGTAATCAAGTGATGTTCTACGGCTTTGACCTGCCGCTGCTGGTCTCGGAAAACAAGGAACTGGCCAAGCAGATTCAGGGCTGGCATGAACTGGGCGGCACCATCGGCTACTGGCTGATCGGCCTGCACGCACTGGCCGGGATCTATCACCATTACGTGGTGCGGGATAACACCTTGCTGCGGATGATGCCCAAGCGCGGTTGAACACAGCCTGTACTTATTGAAATCCCCGGCGGCCTTGCAAGCCGCCGGTGTGGATGAAGATCAAGCGTGTACCCTTTTCAATATGCCCTGCCTCGACGTGCTGCTTGAGCATCAGCAACGCCTTGCCGGTGTACAGCGGCTCCAAAGGCACGACGCTGGCGTGTTCGGTTTGATCGATGAAGTCGAGTAACGACTGATCGACTTTGGCAAAGCCGCCACGGCTCGCATCCAGTAGTTCGAAGTTACGCTGCGGCTCAAAGGCCTCTTGCAGTATCGATTCGACCTGTTGCGCAACGCCGTGATCGTCGGGCACCGCCATCGCGCCATACACTTTGCGCTCACCCGCCTCGGCCAGCACCAGGCCGGCCAGGGTGGTGCCGGTTCCGCAGGCCAGCCACCAGCCGTCGAAGTCGCTCCATCCCAAACGATTCAATTGATCGTCGACCATTGCCTTCAACGACACGCACCCTCGCGCGCCACGCAGACCGCCGCCCCCTTCGGGCACCGGATACACATCGGGGTATTGCGCCTGCCAAGGTTGCCAGAAACCCGGTTCATGCCGCGCCCGATAACCGCCGTAGCCCAACCAGTGCAATTGCATGCCGAATGCCTGCAAGTCCTTCACCGTCGGGGTGTCTTGTGGATGGCCGCGCAGCAGTCCCACGGTGTTGAAACCGAAGCGTTTACCGGCGGCAGCCAACGCGTGCAGGTGATTGGAGTGGGCACCGCCGAGGCTGATGATGCCTTTGGCGCCGGCGAGGTTGGCGGCGTTGAGGTGTTTGATGAGTTTGAACCACTTGTTGCCGCTGATGAGCGGGTCGATTTGGTCCAGGCGCAGGATCGCGACTTCGATGCCGGCGGCGGTGAGCCAGTCGAGATGGAGGGGGTCGAGAGGGGCTTGGGGTAGCCAGTCGTCGGGAGGGAGAAGCATCGATGCCGGCTCTGGGTAAAGACCCAGCATCTTAGCAGCGAACCTGTGGCGAGGAGGCTTGCCCCCTCACCACAGGGTTGATTACAACTCAGCAGCCAACCGAGAACCTTGATTGATCGCCCGCTTGGCATCCAGCTCCGCCGCCACGTCCGCACCACCAATCAAATGCACGTTCTGCCCGGCCGCGACCAACCCGTCCTGCAATTCACGCAGCGGATCCTGCCCGGCGCAGATCACGATGTTGTCCACCGACAGCACTTGCGGCTCACCGGTTTCGCCAATACGAATGTGCAGGCCTTCGTCGTCGATCTTCAGGTACTCGACGCTGTTGAGCATCTGCACCTGCTTGTTCTTGAGCCCCGTGCGGTGAATCCAGCCCGTGGTTTTACCGAGGCCGTCGCCGACCTTGGATTTCTTGCGCTGCAACAGGAACACATCACGCGCCGGTGCATGCGGCTCAGCCTTGATGCCCGCCACGCCACCGCGCGCCTCAAGGTGAGTATCGATGCCCCACTCCTTCCAGAACGCGTCGCGGTCCTGGCTGGTGGCTACGCCCTGGTGCACGAGGAATTCCGACACGTCGAAACCGATGCCGCCCGCGCCGATCACCGCAACCCGCTTGCCCACCGGTTTGCGCTCCAGGATCACGTCCAGGTAGCTCAACACCTTGGCGTTTTCAACGCCGGGAATCGCCGGGGTCCGTGGCGCGATGCCGGTGGCGAGAATGATCTCGTCGTAACCGCCCTCGACCAGTCGAGCCACGTCGACGCGGGTGTTCAGGCACACCTCGACATTGGTGGTCTGCAGCTTGCGATTGAAATAGCGGATGGTTTCGTAGAACTCTTCCTTGCCCGGTACGCGCTTGGCAACGTTGAACTGACCGCCGATTTCGCTGGCCGAATCAAACAGCGTCACCTGATGCCCGCGCTCGGCGGCCACCGTCGCAGCGGAAAGCCCGGCAGGACCGGCACCGACCACGGCGATTTTCTTGATTTGCTGCACCGGCAGGTAGTTGAGCTCGGTTTCGTGGCAAGCACGCGGGTTGACCAGGCAACTGGTCAACTTGCCGCCGAAGGTGTGATCCAGGCACGCCTGGTTGCAACCGATGCAGGTGTTGATTTCATCGGCGCGGCCTTCAGCGGCCTTGTTGACGAAGTCCGGGTCGGCGAGGAACGGCCGCGCCATCGACACCATGTCGGCATCGCCTTCGGCCAGAATCTGCTCGGCCACTTCCGGGGTGTTGATGCGGTTGGTGGTGATCAGCGGAATGCTCACCGAGCCACGCAGCTTGGCCGTGACTTTGCTGAACGCCGCGCGCGGCACTTTGGTGGCGATGGTCGGGATCCGCGCTTCGTGCCAGCCGATACCGGTGTTGATGATCGTGGCACCGGCCTGTTCGATGGCCTTGGCCAGGGTGACGATTTCTTCCCAGCTGCTGCCGCCTTCCACGAGGTCGAGCATCGACAGGCGGAAGATGATGATGAAATTCGGACCTACTGCTTCGCGCACGCGACGGACAATTTCCACCGGCAGGCGCATACGGTTTTCGTAGCTGCCGCCCCAACGGTCGGTGCGGTGGTTGGTGTGGGCGGCGAGGAACTGGTTAATGAAATAACCTTCCGAGCCCATGATCTCGACGCCGTCGTATTCGGCGGTTTGCGCCAGTACCGAACAGGTGACGAAATCGCTGATCTGTTTCTCGATGCCTTCCTCGTCCAGCTCTTTAGGCTTGAACGGGTTGATCGGTGCCTGGATGGCGCTCGGTGCGACCTGTTTCGGGCTGTAGGCATAACGCCCGGCGTGGAGGATCTGCATGCAGATCTTGCCGCCCGCCTCGTGCACGGCGCGCGTCACGATCTGGTGCTTGAGCGCTTCTTCCTCGGTGGTCAGCTTGGCTGCACCGGAATACACCCCGCCCTCGTCATTAGGGCCGATGCCGCCGGTGACCATCAGGCCAACGCCGCCGCGCGCGCGTTCGGCAAAGTACGCCGCCATGCGTTCGAAACCGCCGGGTTTCTCCTCAAGACCGGTGTGCATCGACCCCATCAGGGTGCGGTTGCGCAGCGTGGTAAAACCCAGGTCCAGCGGGGCCAACAGGTGCGGGTAGTGAGCGGCGGCCATTTGTAACTCCACATCGAGCGATCACGGAAAAAGTGCAGGAGCTCTTTGGCTCCCGTCAGTCATGGTGGACAGACTAAGAGTCGCATCGCTGTCACTCAATGACCGAAACTGACAAGTTAATGATCAAAATGCGCAGCGCCCCTTGGCAAGTGCGGACATGGGCCCTACCCTAGTCGCGAACCCTGCACACGGCCGTTGACTGCTTCCCCATGCGCAAACTTTTGTACCTGACCTTTTCCATGGCGATCATTGCCGCCCTTACCACTTACGCGATGTGGGCCGCGGATCGCCCGGTGGGCCATTACCTGTCGGACCTGCGCATCAACCTGGCCATCGATCAAGGCACACCCGCCGATCGCGGCAACCTCCTGGGCATCCAGCCAGAACTCTTCCCCACCGATTATCAAAGCCCCGAACGCCTGCACCGCAAACTTGCGGCCTATTTGCAGAAGGCCCAGGACCAGGGCCTGCTGAACGACAAGACCATCGTCGTGCTGCCTGAACATGTCGGTACCTGGCTGATGGTCAGCGGCGAGAAAGATGAGCTCTACCAGGCCACGACGCTCCAGGAAGCGATGAACTGGCTGGCGGCGAGCAATCCATTGCAGTTCGTTCGTGCGCTGATCAGCGCCAAGGGCGACAGTCGGATCGACGATGCCCATTTGCGGATGAAGGCCAAAGGCATGGCCAAGAATTATCAGGCCCTGTTCGGCGGGTTGGCGAAAGAATTTCATGTAACGCTGGTGGCGGGCACCATCGTGTTGCCGGAACCCAGCGTGATCGACGGCACACTGAAAATCGGCCGCGGCGCGCTGTACAACAGCAGTGTGATCTTTGGTCGTGATGGCGTGCCGATTGGCCAGCCTCAACGCCAGATGCACCCGGTGTTCGAGGAACCTGAGGACATCAAGGCCAACGAACAACAGGCACTCACCGTCGTCGATACACCGGCCGGACGCTTGGGCGTGTTGATCGGCAGCGACAGCTGGTACCCGGACAATTACCGCAAGCTCGATGATCAGGGCGTGCAATTGGTGGCCGTTCCGGCATACGTCATCGGCCGAGATACCTGGGATAAACCGTGGCGCGGTTACCGTGGATTACCGACACCCGCCGCCGTCAGCCTCAAGCCTGGCGAACTGAGCGAAGGTCAGGCCTGGCATCGTCTGACCCTGACCGCCCAACCACCCGCGAGCCAGGCCATTGCCGGCATGAGCGTGTTCCTGCGTGGGCAGTTCTGGGACAAGGGTAGCGCCGGGCAAAGTTTTCTCAGCAACAACGGTCAACAGTTCGCCGACGGCAACGCCCGTGGCGCGCGGTTGCTGAACCTCTGGTTGTGACCCATGAAACCGCTACCGATGCGCCTCGGGGATTTATCGGTGGGTTTCGTCCATAGCCTGGCCGATGCCGTACACAGCCACGGTGTCGACCCGCAACCGTTGCTCGATCAATACGGGCTGGATGCGGCCCGGTTGGCGGAGCCCGGCGCCCGGCTGTCGATCCCGCGCTATATGCGTTTGGGCCATGGGGCGATTCAACTGACGGACGACCCCGCGTTGGGTTTGCGCATGGGCCAGCTCAGTCGCCTGAGCCAGGCCGGACTGGCCGGCGTGACCGCCGCGCAGGCACCGACGGTTCGGGAAGCCGCACGCTGCCTGATTCGCTTCGAAGCCTTGTACGGCTCCAACTATCGCGGTCAGTCGAGCTTTCATGAAGACGCTCAGGGCGCATGGCTGCGCTTCTATTCGATCAGCCCCTACAACGCCTACAACCGCTTTGTGGTGGATTCGATCATCGCCGGCTGGTTGCACCAGTTGTCGAGCATCAGCCCTGCCCCGCTGCGCGCAGAGCGCATCGAGATCGAATTCGACGCGCCGGACTACCGTGAGGTCTATGCCCTGTTGGGTGATTGCCCCATCCAGTTTGCTGCCGAGCACAATCAACTGCGCCTGAGCCTGGCCAGCCTCGCTCAACGCAACCCGGAACACTGTCCGAGCACCTGGCGGCATTTGCTGCAACTTTGTGAACGGGAACTGGAACAGCTGACACGCACCCGTAGCCTGCGTGAACGCATCACTCAGTTACTGGGACCGTTGCTCAATGGTGGCCGGGAACCCGACCTGGAAGAAGTGGCGACACGCCTGAAGCTGCCCACCTGGACCTTGCGCCGCAAACTGGCCGAAGAGGGCACGCAATTTCGCGCGATTCTCAACGACACCCGTCGCGACCTGGCCATGACCTACATCCGCGATACCGAACTGGCGTTCGGAGAAATCGCCTACCTGTTGGGTTTCGCTTCAGCTGAAGCCTTCCAACGGGCTTTCAAACGCTGGAATGGCCAGACACCCGGCGAGTTTCGCCGCAGCCATCGCCAATCCGCTTGACGCTTACAGCTCGGTAGCGTCTTCGGCGGGTTCCAGCGGGTCCAGTTCAAACGCTTGGTACTCGAGCAGCTCTTCTTGATAATCGTCCATTTTTGAATCCCCCAGCGCTCGTTTAAAAAATGCCTGAATAAATGACCAACGCCTTGAGCATAAAGTGCCCCCATGAAAGAAAAATGACGCAGGTGCACCGCTCAGCGGCTACTCAATAAAACGTAGCAGGCGGTCAGGAATTTATCACAGGTTTTTTTCGATACAGGCTGTAGGACTACGGCCCGGCTGACGCAGATCAACGTCAAGCGCCTACGGGATCGGTGTCGTCTGACCCGATCCCGTGGATAAACGCTTACTGACCAGAGACGGGCATGGCCGGAATCGGTTCGCTGGGTGGCGGCAGGTCCGACTGGGGTGGCGGCGTGACCGCTTCTGTAGTCGGTGCCGGCTCGCTGTTTTGTGCCGGGGTAATTGGAGCGGTTTCAGCCGGCGGTGTAACCGGTTCGGAGGCCGTTGGCGCCGGTGCAGGCTCAGCAGCCGGTGCAGGGGATGGCGTCGGCTCCGCAGGAGTCGGTGCCAGTGCTGCAGGCGCCGCTTTGGCTTCAGGCACACCCAGGTCGGTCTTCGGCTTCTCGACGATGTGCGCGGCTTTCTTCGCTTCCGGTGGCAGGAACAATTCGACCAGGGTGAAAAAACGCTCGTAGAACTTGGCCGACGAAACGGTTTCGCTGGCGACCTTGACCATCGAGTCGTCGGACGAGCCGATCGGCATCGACACCGAGCCCAACACACCGACACCCAGGCTGGCGGAGTTGTTGGTTTTCTTCAGCGCATAGCGGTCCTGCAACGCGTTGGCGAACATGGTTGCATGGTGCCCTTCGCTGCCGTCATCGGCGCAGACCACACTGAAGCTGATCTCCATGTGCGTGTCGCCGGTCTGCTGGAAACTCTTGTGTCCGCTGATCAGCTTGGGATCGCTGCTGGTAATGATGTAACCCTGGCTGAGCAAGGCACGGCGGGCGGCTTCGCAGGTCTGCGCATCACTCACCGGGTAGTTGCGCGAAAAGGTGCCGGAGTCGGAGAAGTTCTCATGCTCATAGATCGCGGCTTTCTTGGAGGAGCAGCCGGCAGCAGCAGCGAGCACCAGTGCCAACCCGACGAGACGCATGGGAATTGATTTAAACATTGAACATCCTGAGGAAAACGGTCCGGGGCGTATTGTGCAACAGAACGATGCTTAGCGGAGCATCGATTAGTGTCTTAAAACAGATACAAGTGTAAAGACTCCCATTGACGGGAAAAGGTCGCTCCACAGCCGCCTCCGGCGACGGATAACCGTTCCACTTTCCCTTCAGGCATAAAAAACCCCGGCCTTTCGGCCAGGGTTTTTGTGTAGCGAGACGCTCAATCAGGCATTAATAACGCTTGATGTCCGCTTCGCTTTCCAGCTGCTTGCGGTAAGCCGCGAAGTCTTGCTGGCCAAGGCGCGAGGCGAGGAAGCGGCGGTATTGAGCCTTCTCTTCTTCGGTCGGCGCGGCCGCTTCGTTCACGTTGTTCAGACGCACGATCACCAGGCTTCCATCGGCCAGGGTCACGTTGCTGAAGGTCGGCTTGTCCTTGGCCACAGGCTTGGGCATCCGGAACAGCGCCTGCAACACAGTTGGGTCAACCCCTTCCTGAGCGCGGGTAGCCGCTTCGGTCACTTTCCAGCTTTGGCCGTCGATTGCCTTGTCCAGCGGAGTCTTGCCGTCGCGCAGGCTGGCAATCAGCTGTTCAGCCTTGGTCTTGGCGGCAGCGCTGGCGTGCTCCTTGGCCAATTGCGCGCGGATGGCCGTGTTTACGGCTTCCAGCGGCAGCTGTGCTGGTTTCAGGTGTTCCTTGGCGCGCAACACGATCACGGTTTCCGGATCGAGTTCGATGGCGGTGCTGTTGGCACCCTCATCCAGCACTTCAGGACTGAACGCAGCGGTCACCACTGCGCGATTGGCTGCAATGCCTTCACCACCTTCACGACCGAATGGCTTGGAGGTGTGAACGGTCAGTTTCAGGTCCTGCGCCGGCTGGGCCAGATCGGACGCTTCGAACGAGGCGTCTTCCAATTGCTTGGTCGCCTCGACAAAACGCTGCTCGACTTGCTGGGTTTTCAGCTCGCGGGTCAGCTTGTCTTTCAGGCTGGCAAACGTCGGCACTTCAGGTGCTTCCACACCTAACAGCTTGATCAGGTGGAAACCGAAGTCGCTACGAACCGGCTCGGAGACTTGATCCTTGGCCAGCGAATACAGGGCTTTTTCGAAGGCCGGGTCGTAGACGCCAGGACCTGCGTAACCAAGGTCACCGCCATTGTTGGCCGAACCCGGGTCTTGGGAGAACTCTTTGGCCAGGGCCTCGAATTTCTCGCCTTTGGCCAGGCGCGCCTGCACGTCTTCGATCTTGGCCTTGGCTTGCGCCTCGGTCACCTTGTCGTTCACTTCGATCAGAATGTGCGCGGCCCGACGCTGTTCGGACAGGTTCGCGGTTTCTTTCTGATACGCCGCTTGCAGGTCTTCGTCCTTGACGGCGACCTGATCAAAGAAGGAAGCCTTCTTCAATTCCAGATAGTCGATGACCACCTGATCCGGCGTCATGAATTCCTTGGCGTGTTCGTCGTAGTAGGCTTTGACTTCTTCGTCGGTCAGCTTCACAGCTGCCGGGTCAACCTTGACGTTCAGGGAAGCGAAATCGCGGGTCTGTTTTTCCAGACGGGCGAAGGCCAGTACCTGAGCGTCAGTGACAAAACCGCTACCGGCCAGGCCAGCGCGCAGCTGACCGATCAGCATTTCCTGAGCCAGCATCTGGCGGAACTGCATACGGCTGTAGCCGAGTTGACGGATCACCTGGTCGAAACGCTCCGGGCTGAACTTGCCGTCGACCTGGAATTCAGGCGTCTGCAGGATCACTTGGTCCAGGGCAGCTTCGGAGAAAGCGAACTTCGAGTTCTGTGCGCCTTGCAGCAGCAATTTGCGATCGATCAAGCCTTTGAGGGCCGATTCGCGCAGCATTTTTTCATCGAGCAAGGAAGCATCGAAATCCTTGCCCAGCTGTTGCATGAGCTGACGGCGTTGCATGTCAACCGCCTGGCTCAGCTCGTTCTGGCTGATTTCTTCGCCATTGACCTTGGCCGCATCATTGCTGTGCGTAGTGGCCTTGAAAATGGCATCGAAACCGGTCAAAGCCATCAGTGCAACGATGACCCCGATAATGGTCTTGGCAATCCAGCCTTGTGAATTGTCCCTGATATTCTGCAGCATGCGTCCCCCAGAAACGGTTGAACTTCAAAAATTAGGCAACCGTGGAGCGTGGGTAGAATCCGGATAGAAGAAAGGCGCATCCGGGGATGCGCCTTCTCGTAACTGGCGGAGCGGACCGAGGGTTCGAACATGCGACCCTCGGTGTCTCGGACCGGCAACTTGCCGACTGGACTACCGCTCCGCTGCCAGGTCAGGCATGACCCCGACCCGGATAGGCAAAAACCTGAATCGAACTTAGTTGACAGCTTCTTTCAGTGCTTTACCGGCTTTGAAACCTGGTTTTTTGGCTGCTGCGATTTCCAGAGTCTTACCAGTCTGTGGGTTACGACCGATGCGAGCTGGACGATCAGTTACGGAGAAAGTACCGAAACCAACCAGAACAACGGAGTCGCCAGCCTTGAGAGCGCCAGTGACGGATTCGATTACTGCATCCAGGGCTTTACCAGCGCTGGCTTTGGAGATGTCCGCAGATACGGCGATAGCATCAATCAGTTCCGACTTGTTCACTCTAAGTCCCCTTATATCTATTTGAGTATGATTCTAAGTTTTTTTGGTGAAAACAAAAACGAGTGCTGAATGGCCTACAGACACTTAAGAGCCGCTTTATAACAAGGGCTCTAAAAAGCTGTCAAGGAAGCCACCCGGCCAAATGCTACTAATGCGTGCTAATTCTTTCCTTAGAGTCAGACTCGCGTTTTTCATCCTTTGCAACTATCTCTGGAGCCACATCAGGCAGGGGCTCCGGCGCGTATTGCAGCGCAATTTGCAGGACCTCGTCAATCCATTTAACCGGTTTAATCTGCAGATCTTGCTTGATATTGTCAGGAATTTCCTTCAGATCGCGTACGTTCTCTTCAGGAATGATCACTGTCTTGATCCCGCCACGGTGAGCAGCGAGCAGTTTTTCCTTCAAGCCGCCAATGGCGAGCACTTGACCACGCAGGGTAATTTCACCCGTCATCGCGACGTCTGCGCGCACCGGAATCCCGGTCAGTGCCGACACCAGGGCCGTGCACATGCCCACACCGGCGCTAGGGCCGTCCTTAGGGGTCGCCCCTTCCGGCATGTGGATATGCGTGTCGCGCTTCTCGTGGAAGTCCAGAGGGATCCCCAGGCTCTTCGCTCGGCTGCGGACAACGGTCAGTGCTGCAGTGATCGATTCGACCATCACATCGCCCAGGGAGCCGGTCTTGATCAACTGGCCCTTGCCCGGTACTACCGCGGCTTCGATGGTCAGCAATTCGCCGCCCACTTGCGTCCACGCCAAGCCGGTCACCTGACCGATCTGATCTTGCGATTCAGCCAGGCCGTAACGGAATTTACGCACGCCCAGGAAGTGTTCGAGCATCTCGGCAGTGACCTTCACCGAGAAGCGTTTTTCCATCGCATGCTCTTTGACTGCCTTGCGGCAGACCTTGGCAATCTGGCGCTCCAGCCCACGCACACCGGCTTCGCGGGTGTAGTAGCGGATGATGTCGCGGATCGCTTCGGCGTCGAATTCCAGCTCGCCTTTCTTCAGGCCGTTGGCAGTGATCTGCTTCGGCGAGAGGTATTTGACAGCGATGTTGATCTTCTCGTCTTCGGTGTAGCCCGGCAGGCGAATCACTTCCATCCGGTCCAGCAATGCTGGCGGGATGTTCATGGAGTTCGAGGTGCACAGGAACATCACATCGGACAGGTCGTAGTCGACTTCCAGGTAGTGATCGTTGAAGTTGTGGTTCTGCTCGGGATCGAGCACTTCCAGCAACGCCGACGCCGGATCGCCGCGCATGTCGCTGCCCATCTTGTCGATTTCATCGAGCAGGAACAGCGGGTTGCGAACGCCCACCTTTGTCATCTTTTGAATCAATCTTCCTGGCATCGAACCGATGTAAGTACGGCGATGACCACGGATTTCGGCTTCGTCACGCACGCCACCGAGGGCCATGCGCACGAATTTGCGGTTGGTGGCATGGGCAATCGACTCTGCCAGCGAGGTTTTACCCACGCCAGGAGGACCGACCAGGCACAACACCGGGCCACGAATTTTCTTCACGCGCTTTTGCACGGCGAGGTATTCGAGGATCCGCTCTTTGACTTCTTCCAGACCGTAGTGGTCTGCATCGAGAATGTCTTCGGCGCGCGCAAGGTCCAGACGCACTTTGCTCTGGGCCTTCCACGGCACCTGAACCAGCCAGTCGATGTACGAACGCACCACGGTCGCTTCCGCGGACATCGGCGACATTTGTTTCAGCTTGTTCAGCTCACCCTGGGCTTTGGCCAAGGCGTCTTTTGGCAGGCCGGCGGCATCGATGCGCTTTTTCAGCTCTTCGATTTCGTTGTGGCCTTCGTCGCTGTCGCCGAGCTCCTTCTGAATGGCCTTCATCTGCTCATTCAGGTAGTACTCGCGCTGACTGCGCTCCATTTGTTTTTTGACGCGACCGCGAATGCGTTTTTCGACTTGCAGCAGGTCGATCTCGGCATCCAGCAACGCCAGGACGTGCTCGACCCGGGCCGACAAATCGATGATTTCGAGGATTTCCTGCTTCTGCTCGATCTTCAGGGCCATGTGCGCGGCCATGGTGTCGACCAGGCGGCCTGGCTCGTCGATGCTGTTGAGCGACGACAGGACTTCAGCCGGGACTTTCTTGCCCAGCTGCACATATTGTTCGAACTGAGCCAGCAGGCTGCGCACGAATACTTCCGACTCGCGCTCTGGTGCGTCGACTTCGTCGATCAACGAGACTTCGGCACGGCAGTGGCCGTCCACTTCGCTGAAGCGCTCCACGGCGCCCCGCTGCTCGCCTTCGACCAGAACCTTTACAGTGCCGTCAGGCAGCTTGAGCAACTGCAGAACGGTCGCAATCGTACCTACGCGATAAAGTGCATCTTCACCGGGATCATCGTCAGCAGGGTTTCTCTGAGCCAGCAGAAGGATCTGCTTGTCGCCCGTCATCGCAGCCTCGAGGGCTTCGATGGATTTCTCGCGCCCCACGAACAGCGGGATAACCATGTGCGGATAAACCACAACATCACGCAATGGCAGGAGAGGCAATTCGATGGTTGTCTTCATGATTTCGCCTCTACGGCGGCCATAAGGCCGGAAACAGATGGAAGTAAGCTTGAAACCAAGATGGGGGCTGCCTTCAAAAAAAACAAGCGCAAAGACAGTGATAAAACGCAGTAATAGCAAAGGGGCCCGAAGGCCCCTTCTTTGTACCAGCTGCGTGACGCTTAAGCGTCTGGCGCGGCCTTGGCAGCAGGCTCACTGTTTTCGTAGATATACAGTGGCTTGGACTTGCCTTCTATAACGCTTTCGTCGATCACTACTTTACTCACCTCGGATTGCGAGGGGATTTCATACATAGTGTCGAGCAATACACCTTCGAGAATCGAACGCAGTCCACGGGCACCGGTCTTGCGTTCCAGGGCACGTTTGGCGACCGATTTCAGTGCGTCGGCCCGGAATTCCAGGTCCACGCCTTCCATCTCGAACAACTTGGCGTACTGCTTGGTCAGAGCATTTTTCGGCTCGGTGAGAATCTGCATCAACGCAGCCTCATCAAGCTCGTCCAGCGTGGCAAGTACCGGCAGACGACCGACGAATTCCGGGATCAGACCGAACTTGACCAGATCGTCAGGCTCGACTTCACGCAGGGATTCACCGACTTTCTTGCCTTCTTCCTTGCTGCGCACTTCCGCGTTGAAACCGATGCCGCCTTTCGTGGAACGGTTTTGAATAACCTTTTCCAGACCGGAGAACGCACCACCGCAGATGAACAGGATGTTACGGGTGTCGACCTGAAGGAATTCCTGCTGCGGATGCTTGCGACCACCTTGAGGTGGAACGGAAGCGACCGTGCCTTCGATCAACTTGAGCAAGGCCTGCTGCACGCCTTCACCGGAAACGTCCCGGGTGATCGACGGGTTGTCAGACTTGCGCGAAATCTTGTCGATTTCGTCGATGTAGACAATGCCCATCTGGGCTTTTTCTACGTCGTAATCGCACTTCTGCAGCAGCTTCTGAATGATGTTCTCGACATCTTCACCCACGTAACCCGCCTCGGTGAGGGTGGTTGCGTCGGCGATGGTGAACGGAACGTTCAGCAAACGAGCCAGTGTTTCAGCAAGCAGGGTTTTACCCGAGCCTGTCGGGCCGATCAGCAGGATGTTGCTCTTGCCGAGTTCGACGTCGTCATTCTTTTTGTCACGCTGGTTCAGACGCTTGTAGTGGTTGTACACCGCTACGGCCAGAACCTTTTTCGCACGCTCCTGACCAATCACGTACTGATCAAGGATGCCGCTGATTTCTTTAGGCGAAGGCAATTTATGCGCGCTGCTTTCGGCCTGGGCTTCCTGCACCTCCTCTCGGATGATGTCATTGCACAGGTCGACGCACTCGTCGCAGATAAAGACCGAGGGGCCGGCAATCAATTTGCGTACTTCATGCTGGCTTTTGCCACAGAAGGAGCAATAGAGCAGCTTGCCGTTGTCCTCGCCGTTGCGGGTGTCAGTCATTCGTTCGATCCAAATCCGATAGGCTTGCAACACAAGATGAAGGCTATTGCGGGCTTTTTCAAGCCCGCAGGTGATCGGACCCGCCGACCAACCTTATTTTGAGCTGCTTATTTTAAGCGGGGCGCTGGCTGATCACTTCATCGATCAACCCGTAATCACGCGCAGCTTCTGCACTCATGAAATTATCGCGGTTGGTGTCACGCTCGATTTCTTCAAGAGTGCGCCCGCTGTGCTTGGCCATCAGCGTGTTCAGACGCTCACGAATGAAGAGGATTTCCTTGGCATGGATTTCGATATCCGAAGCCTGGCCCTGGAAACCGCCCAGTGGCTGGTGAATCATCACACGTGAGTTCGGCAGGCAGTAACGCTTGCCCTGCGCACCGGCGGTGAGCAGGAACGCGCCCATGCTGCACGCTTGACCGATACAGGTGGTCGACACGTTTGGCTTGATGAACTGCATGGTGTCGTAGATCGACATGCCCGCAGTCACCGAACCGCCCGGCGAGTTGATGTAGAGATGGATGTCCTTGTCCGGGTTTTCCGCTTCAAGGAACAGCAATTGCGCACAGATCAGGTTGGCCATGTAGTCCTCTACCGGACCAACCAGAAAGATCACTCGTTCCTTGAGAAGGCGCGAGTAGATGTCATAGGCGCGCTCGCCACGAGCAGACTGCTCGACAACCATCGGGACCAGGCCGCCTGCGGCCTGGATATCAGAGTTCTGCTGAATATACGAATTACGGAACATGCTCTGCAGTCACTCCCAAATAGTTATGTCTTGAATACGCATAAGCCAGCACGAAGGCTGGCTTATGGTGTGTGCTTCTTACCGCAAAAACGATCAGTCGGCTTGTGGAGCTTCTACCGGCTTGACTGCTTCTTCGTAAGAGACCGATTTGTCGGTCACGCTAGCTTTCTGCAGAACAGTATCCACAACTTGTTCTTCCAGCACAACCGAACGAACTTCGTTCAGTTGCTGGTCGTTCTTGTAGTACCAAGACACAACCTGCTCAGGCTCTTGGTAGGCCGAGGCCATTTCCTGAATCATTTCGCGAACGCGGGTTTCGTCAGGCTTGAGGTCGAATTGCTTGACCACTTCAGCCACGATCAGACCCAGTACAACGCGGCGCTTGGCTTGTTCTTCGAACAGCTCGGCCGGCAGTTGGTCAGGCTTGATGTTGCCACCGAACTGCTGAACAGCCTGCACGCGCAGACGGTCAACTTCGTTGGACAGCAGAGCCTTAGGCACTTCGATCGGGTTGGTGGCCAGCAGACCGTCCATTACCTGATTCTTGACCTTGGATTTGATCGCCTGACGCAGTTCGCGCTCCATGTTCTTGCGAACTTCGGTGCGGAAGCCTTCAATGCCTGTTTCCTTGATGCCGAATTGAGCGAAGAATTCTTCGTTCAGCTCTGGCAGTTTTGGCTCGGAAACAGTGTTCACGGTGACGGTGAACTCGGCAGTCTTGCCGGCCAGGTCGAGGTTCTGGTAGTCCTCTGGGAAAGTCAGGTTCAGAACACGCTCTTCGCCGGCTTTAGCGCCAACCAGACCGTCTTCGAAGCCAGGGATCATGCGGCCGGAACCCAGCACCAGCTGAGTACCCTTGGCGGAACCGCCAGCGAACACTTCACCGTCAACCTTGCCGACGAAATCGATGTTCAGCTGGTCTTCGTTCTGGGCAGCGCGATCGGCCACTTCGAAACGGGTGTTCTGCTTGCGCAGGATGTCCAGCATTTTGTCCAGATCGGCATCAGCCACGTCAGCGCTCAGGCGCTCTACGGTGATACCGTCGAAACCGGCAACGGTGAACTCAGGGAACACTTCGAAAATAGCGACGTATTCCAGGTCCTTGCCCGCTTCTATCGACTTAGGCTCGATCGAAGGTGCGCCAGCCGGGTTCAGCTTTTGCTCAACAACAGCTTCGTAGAAAGAAGACTGGATTACATCGCCCACGGCTTCTTGACGCGCATCAGCACCGAAACGGCGCTTGATTTCGCTCATTGGCACTTTGCCTGGACGGAAGCCAGCAATCTTGGCCTTTTGGGCGGTCTGCTGCAGACGCTTGTTGACCTGAGTCTCGATGCGCTCAGCCGGCACGGTGATGCTCATGCGGCGCTCAAGAGCAGAAGTATTTTCAACAGAAACTTGCATGGATATTCCTCGTTGCACAGACGTTAGCCGGCCGTTTCCGACCCCAGAATCAAGGGCATGCATTCTAGTGGGTCAAACTCAAGAAGTCACCCTACTGAAAACGGGTAAAAACGCAGCAGGCAATTTATAGGAGCGAATGCACGAATACACCTCGCTCCAATGGCAAACACAACCGATCACGCCAGGGCCCTGCGCCAACCCTTCTATATATAGAAGAGATTGCCAATCATCTCCCTGACAGCCGATCTTGCGAACAAGGCCGGCGGGCAGCGCGGCATCATCGAGCAACAAATACGACGAAACGCCCTGCCCCTGCGACCCAGAACCTGCAGTCGCTGAACCCGCCAAAACAAAAAAGGCGCCAGACTGTTAAATCTGGCGCCTTTCGAAATATGGGGTGGACGAAGGGGATCGAACCCTCGACAACGGGAGTCACAATCCCGTGCTCTACCAACTGAGCTACGCCCACCATATTGCGTGACAAAGAAGTAAACAACTTCCCTGCTGACCCCAACCAAGCCAATCGGCATGAGTGAAGCTTTATTTGGTGCGGATGAAGAGACTCGAACTCTTACGCCTCGCGGCGCTGGAACCTAAATCCAGTGTGTCTACCAATTCCACCACATCCGCGGGTTGAAGCTGTTAAAGCAAAGGCGCCAGACTGTTAATCTGGCGCCTTTCGAAATATGGGGTGGACGAAGGGGATCGAACCCTCGACAACGGGAGTCACAATCCCGTGCTCTACCAACTGAGCTACGCCCACCATATTGCGCTACTTGTGCCAAAGCTGCCTAAATGGCGCACCCGGCAGGACTCGAACCTGCGACCATCCGCTTAGAAGGCGGATGCTCTATCCAGCTGAGCTACGGGCGCCTTGTAATTTGTACTCTTGGAGGACTACAAACTAAGTGCTTTCCAGTCTTGCGAAACCGCAGTCACGCTTGACCTTCTTAACCAGTGCTAGGCTGTGCCCGACAAGTGCGACGAATAGTATAGAGCCCCCTGAGGGTCGTCAAATCCTTTTTAAAAAAAATTCATTTAATTAAAGGAGTTAGGGGAATTTGCAGACCAAGCGCCTTTGCCCTCACCTCATGACATGCGAGAATGCGTTCTCTTTTTTTCCCCTCTCGATGGTTAATCACGCGCAATGACTGCACAACTAATCGACGGCAAATCGATCGCCGCCAGCCTGCGCCAGCAGATCGCCAAACGAGTTGCCGAACGTCGCGAGCAAGGCTTGCGTACACCCGGCCTCGCGGTGATCCTGGTCGGCAGCGATCCCGCCTCTCAGGTTTATGTCTCGCACAAGCGTAAAGACTGTGAAGAGGTCGGCTTTATCTCCCAAGCCTATGACCTGCCTTCCGAAACCACTCAAGAAGCGCTGACCGACCTGATCGATCGTCTGAACGACGACCCGGCAATCGACGGCGTTCTGCTTCAGCTCCCTCTACCTGAACATCTGGACGCCTCCAAATTGCTGGAGCGCATTCGTCCGGACAAAGACGTCGACGGTTTCCATCCTTATAACGTCGGTCGTCTGGCCCAGCGTATTCCGCTGCTGCGCCCCTGCACCCCTAAAGGCATCATGACCCTGCTGGAAAGCACCGGTGCCGATCTTTACGGGATGGATGCAGTAATTGTCGGGGCGTCCAACATTGTCGGCCGCCCGATGGCGATGGAATTGTTGCTGGCCGGTTGCACTGTGACCGTCACTCACCGTTTCACCAAGGACCTGGCCGGCCATGTCGGCCGTGCCGATCTGGTGGTGGTGGCCGCTGGCAAACCAGGCCTGGTCAAGGGTGAGTGGATCAAGGAAGGCGCGATCGTGATCGACGTCGGGATCAACCGCCAGGAAGACGGCAAACTGGTCGGCGACGTGATTTATGAAACCGCCCTGCCCCGCGCTGGCTGGATCACTCCGGTGCCGGGCGGCGTTGGCCCGATGACCCGTGCCTGCCTGCTGGAAAACACGCTGTACGCGGCAGAAACCCTGCACAGCTGAGTTTCACAGCAGACGTAAAGAGCGATTCAAAAGACCCCGCCCCATGGCGGGGTTCTTTTTGCCCGAAGAAAAAGCCCTGCCACCCGCCTGAAAATGACATTTTTTTCATGTTTCACAGGACTTTCGCCTGTTACTTGAACAACCATCGACAGTTATTCAGCCATACTCCAGAATGTCGCGCTTTTACGAAATAGCCCGTTACAAAACGGCGTATCAACACATAATGAGTCTGCCAGCGTGAAAATCCGTCATTCCATCCTGAGCCTATTTTTTGCAGTTACAGGGACTTTCATCACGCCAATCGCCAGCGCTGGCGATACCACCGCTGCGCCTCGAGACGCGCAACATCTCAAACTTGCGTCGGGCAGCTCGTTAGTCATGGATATGCAGACCAACAAAATCATCTACGCCAGCAATCCTGACGTGGTGGTGCCGATTGCGTCTGTCAGCAAACTGATGACCGGCCTGGTCATTGTTGAAGCCCGTCAGAACATGGACGAGTACATCAACATCAACATCAGCGACACCCCGGAAATGAAGGGCGTGTTCTCCCGAGTCAAACTCAACAGCGAAATGCCCCGCAAGGAAATGCTGCTGATTGCCCTGATGTCTTCGGAAAACCGCGCAGCCGCGAGCCTGGCCCACCACTATCCGGGCGGCTATGCGGCATTCATCGCTGCGATGAACGCCAAGGCCAAGGCGCTGGGCATGGTTAACACCCACTTCGTCGAGCCGACCGGCCTGTCCCCGCGTAACGTGTCCACCGCCCGCGACTTGAGCAAACTGCTGGTGGCTGCACACAAGTACCCGCTGCTGACCGAGCTGAGTACCACCAAGGAAAAAACCGTGTCGTTCCGTAAACCCAACTACAGCTTGGGTTTCCGCAATACCGACCATTTGGTGCGCAAACCGGACTGGGACATCCAGCTGACGAAAACCGGCTTCACCAACGAAGCGGGCCACTGCCTGGTGCTGGTGACCAGCATGGGTAATCGCCAGGTTGCGCTGGTCATCCTTGACGCTTACGGCAAGTACACCCACTTTGCCGACGCCACCCGTATCCGCAACTGGGTCGAAACCGGCAAGGGCGCAGAAGTGCCATCCGTTGCCTTGCAGTACAAATCGGACAAGAACCTCAAGCACCGTCAGAGCGGTGTGGTCGAGGCGTCGAAATAATAGCGCTGACAAAAAAAGCCCCGGACAGTCGGGGCTTTTTTTCGGTTCTTCACGGATTACCGGGAAAGACGCTCTTGATCTTCATGAAAAAGAATTCGCTATCCCGGTAACCGTACGCCA